>JAFGKQ010000220.1 GCA_016928495.1 Candidatus Fermentibacterales bacterium | reverse complement strand
TCGGCGGCACTCCTCTCATGATAGACGTCTCACCCGATGAGGAGTACGTCTTCGTGAGCCGCGCGACCGCCAGCGACGTGGCCGTCATAGGCAAGTAGCAGTGGAACGGTGGTTGGCTCGGGAATGGCCCTGACGACTGCCGGGTTGACGGTGCCGCACAGCCCGCGGCCCGCCAGGGCGCGGCCCCGCATCGCTCCTGCCGCGCTGTTGTGTGGCATCTGCCTGGCGCTGACCCTCTCGGCCTGTGGCTACGCCCTCGCAGACCTCCCCGAGGTCCGGAGTGGGCAGGTGATCATCGCGAAGTACGTCCTGGATGCGCAGCGGTCGGGCCGGGACACCGTGCTCATCCCCGCGGCCATCTACCTTGCCGACAGCACGCTCGATCTGTCCGCCGTCTCGAGCCTCTGCATCTTCTTCGAGCCGGGCAGCAGCCTGCTTCTCGACGATCCCTGGCGAGACGTTGTCAGGATAGGGGCCTGCTCGGAGGTCACGATCCAGGGCTGCCACTTCAGCCACCTCGTGCCTTTCGAGGATTACCAGTGCCACGGGGCGGTCTTCTGCATCGAGGGCTCCAGAGACGTTCGCCTGATCGACTGCGAGATCTGCGGCTGCGGAGCAATGGGACTGGTTCTGGATCGCTGCTCCGACGTAGCGATCAGGAACTGCCTGGTGGAGAACAACAGCCACAGCGCCTTCTTCGTGGTCGATGTAGACGGGCTCGAGATCATCGACTGCATAATCCGCAACAACCACTACCTGTTCTGGAGCAGCATCCCTGGCCGGATCACCGATCTGCTGATGACCGGCAACCTCGTCTCCGGCAACGCGCCGGGCTACTACGACCGGGAGCAGCACGTGCCGGGACCCCTGCAGCATTGAGCGCGGCACACGCCTCTTCGCGGGTGGTCCTGCTGGGAACCGGCACCCCGAACGCCGAGCCGGACAGGTCGGGATCGTGCGTGGCGGTGGTGACGGGCGGGAGCAGCTACCTCGTGGACTTCGGGCCCGGCTCGGTCCGGCGGGCCAAGGCCGCCTGTGCGGCAGGCATTGCCGAGCTCTGCCCCCAGCTTCTCACGACCTCATTCGTCACTCATCTCCACTCGGATCATACTGCCGGGCTGGCGGACCTGATCCTTACTCCCTGGACGCTTGGCAGGAACGTCCCTCTCAGGATCTTCGGGCCGGAAGGGCTGCGGGACATGGCGGCCCATGTGCTGGAGGCCTACTCAGTGGACATCGAGGACAGGCTCGGGGGTCTTCAGCCCTCCAACGGCAGGGGCTGGGAGGTCGAGGTCGAGGAGATCCGGAGCGCCGGAAGGGTCTACGAGGACGAGAACGTCAGAGTCGAGGCCATCGAAGCCAACCACGGCTCGCGAAAGGCGCTGGGGTATCGATTCGAGACGGGTGACCGCAGCATCGCCATCTCCGGGGACACGGCGCCGTTCGACGGCTGGGAGGAGTCCCTTCGGGACTGTGACCTGCTCCTGCACGAAGTCTACTCCGCCCATGGGCTCTCCCTCATGGACCCGGAGTGGCAGGCGTACCACCGCGCGATGCACACGTCGTCCGAAGAGCTTGCCCTGCTGGCCCGCGAGGTCCGTCCGGGCCTGCTGGTCCTCTACCATCATCTGCTGCATGGTGTCCCGGAGGAGGACCTGCTGGGGGAGATCCGCACGCTGTACGACGGGCCGGTCATGATCGGAAAAGACCTGCAGATCCTCGAGTGAGGTGATTGGGCCATGAGCATAGACCATTCCTGCGACGACATCCGGAACGAGCTTGCCCGGGAGAGAACCGTCCTTGCGAACGAGAGGACCCTTCTGGCATACGCGAGAACGGCTCTCATGCTCCTGGCCTCGGGCATCACCCTGGTCAAGTTCCTCGAGGTCGGCTCGGATCTGTTGGCCCTGGGCTACGTGCTGATCGGCGCTTCGCTACTGGTGGGCATCATCGGCTATCACAGGTTCCACACCACCAGAGCGGACCTGAAGAGGGTCCAGGGCTGGAGGAGGCCCCCGTCCGGGCAGGACCGCGGGAAGCCGGAATCAGGAGAAGATCCCCCGGGCCAGAAAATGGGGACACGCACTATTTAGCCAGCGCACCCGCCACGAGGAAGCGGGAGCACCCACTATTCAGCCAGCACACCAGCCCCCGCAGGCGGTAACCGCCGGTTTTCCCGAGTTGGACTCAGGAATTGAACCAGTTGAACTGAGTCCCATGTGAACGAACCACCAAGTTTCTTGTGTTTCTTGAACCAAGTCCCCAAACGAAAAGGGGCGGCCCGGAGGCCGCCCCTTCCGTCAGCGGGTGCTAACCGCTACTGCCTGTCGTTGGCGAAGTCCACCCTGATCTGTCGACCGTCCAGCTCGCTGTCCTTCATCGCATCGAGAGCGGTGCGAGCCTCGGCGTCCGAGGAGAAGGTCACGAAACCGAAGCCCCGGCTGCGGCCGGTGCTGCGGTCGGTGATGACCTTGGCCTCGATGATCTCGCCATGAGACTCGAACGCCTGGCGAAGAGACTCGCTGGTCGTGTCCCAGGAAAGGCTGCCAACAAAAAGCTTGTTGCTCACGAAGAGCTCCGTTTCAGAGGGAGTAACCCTCAGTTGCCGGGTTCAACTACCCGGCGCTCCGGACCACCCGGAGCGGATTCACCGGCCGAAGGGCGCCGGGAGCCCTGACCACCGTGGTCATGCGGCTGAATCAGGATCTTCTTGGAAACTGGAGGGTCATGCTCTCTGAAAGGAGAAGAACCGGACCAGAACCAGGACAAGATACTCTGAATCAACGCCGTAGTATAGCCCGTGCCCTCGAAAAGTCAAGCCGGCCACGACAATGCAGGACCAGATCCGGAACCCCCCCGGCAGACCCTCCGCGGACGGGCGATCCGCAGCCCCGGGGAAGCGGAGCGAGGGCGCCCGTGCGGGTCGGCAATGTCCGGATGGTGCAATGTTAAACATTGCCGAACTTGATTTTAGCAGAAGCCAGCCTTCAGTCAGCTCCCGGCAGGCTTCCGCCTGATCTCCTCGAGGGTGGTCCTCGACGAGGGAGCCTGCTCGAACCACCTCTCGAGGGTCGCGCAGGCGTAGTCGCCGCATTGGGCGCAGTTGCTGAGCCCTCGCGCGATTGCGCACCTGCGGATCTCACACTGCTCGAGGTATCCGATCTGTGGCTTCAGGTTGCCCAGGCAGCCGGTGCATCTGCAGTCGTCCGCCCCCAGGTGGACTCCCCATTCCTTCGACCAGGTCGACGCGATCTCCTCGAGAGCCTTCTCGTCACCGCTCGAGGTGGCCTTCCATGCCGGGCAGTGGGTGCAGACCAGCCCGCAATAGGCGGTGATCCCGTCCATTCCGTCCTCCATCTGGTTCTCTCCGGGGGCTTCGTGTCCGCCTGAAGCCCCTTCTGTCGTAGGGACTCTGCCTCGTCGATGTCGCCCAGCTCCGGCCTTGCTCCTGGCTGGCAGACTGGCGCCATCCCGGTGATCTCGTCCGCGTGCTCGGATAGCCTGGAGGTTGTTGGCTAGGCCTCGGGCACCACCGCCTCGATCACCCAGAGAAGGCAGCGCATCGGCTCGTCTCCCTCCAGCATGACGAGGTTGTTGATGCCGGTCACGAACCGTCCGTCGCCCGTGTACTGGAGTGACTCCACCGGCCGGTAGCCCCATTCGACCGTTGGCCGGAACCGGGAATCGACCTCGAACCAGTCGAGCAGGTCCTCGTCCGGTATTCCGGTCATCCCTTCGAGCTCGATGGAGCCCATGAGAGTCCCCAAGCCGTCCATCAGGGCGATGACGATGGTAGGATCCTCGTAGCTGACAGCTCCCATCATGGCCCAGGAAGAGCCATCCACGTGACAGGCGCCGTAGACGAGCTCCATGAGGCCCAGCTCGCTCAGCGAGGGGCCCAGCCAGATCCTGTCGTCTGCTATCCCTGCCCCGAAGAGCGCGGCGATGTGCATCTGTCCCTGGGAGTAGTCGCCGAGTCTGCAGACGAGCATCTCGCTACGGCTCATGGGGTAGGTGCCCGCCAGGTGGACCGACTCCGGTGCCGGAAGCGTGTCGACCCTGAGTATCCTGCCGTCCTCCAGATCGACGAGTAGATGCCTGTTCAGCTCCACGCCATGCACGACCATGAGGTAGTACCCATTGGTAGCCATGTCATAGGGATAGAGGCCGTCCCAGGCGGGGATGACCTGCTCCCAGAGGATGTCGCCGGAGGTCCCGTCGATCCGGTGCAGGTGGGCTTCCCGGATCCCGTCCTCGTCGCGGTGCTCCGTCAGCGCCAGCACCGAGTTGTCCCACAGCAGTTTCGCGGTAAGGCCGTTGGCGACGCTGTCCTCGTCCCACATCCTCGTCCACACGGTGTCTCCATCCAGGGAGATCCTCGTCACCTCGAAGGTGCTGAACGGGAATGTGTTGCTGAAGTACCAGTCCGGATTCGGCTCACCCATGTCATCCGGGATGCTGCGGTAGTCGGCGTAGAGGATGTAGCCTTCACCGTCTCTCATCTCGAGGACGTCCCAGAGCATGTGGGCGTCCGTGGATGCATGCGTGGTCAGGCCGAGGGTGTCCCCCTGTGGATCGACCGTCAGGAAGTCGAAGTCCCGCATGTCGGTCCAGGTACACTCCCCGCCATACGGGTTCCGGATGTTCACGATCTTGATGGTGTAGCTTTCATCGACATTCTCGCGGACTTGCTCCACCCAGGCGTCTCCCTGGATCGGAAGCTCCAGGATGACGGAAGCTTCCTGAGGCAGGCCGAGGACGAGAGCCATCAGCAGAATCATTGTTTCCCCCTCTTTGCTCTTTGGCGTGGCCCGCGGCACGATGAATGGCAAGCGCCGGCTGGTCGATCAAGAGGATATTCGGGTGGGCAGCTGAGGTCAATTCGGCAGGGAAGACCTGCCCGGGCAGGCCCCTGGACTCCCTCTGCCGAGTCTGAGTGGTGGGGAAGCCGGCCTCGAAGCATCAGAACCGCTGATCGAGAGCGCCCTCGTCGCACGGAGAGCGAGCCGCGAGGAGGTGTGGCGTTGTGTTTCCCTCGCGCTTTAGTAGATTCCATTCTCCGGCCCCGATAGCCGGATGATCTCGATCCTGACTCATGCTTACCGGATACGCCCCGAAAGGTAATCGTCCATTGGAAGAGCGAATCCTGAACAGGTCCACGGTCAGGGCAATCCTGACCCTGCTGGTTGCCCTTGCAATCGGGCTCGTCGTGGCGAGGATCGATTTCCAGGGACTGGGAGAAGCGGGAAGAGCTGCCCTGGGCATCTTCGTCATCGCGGCCCTTCTCTGGATGCTGGAGCCTTTTCCTCTCTACGTGACCTCCTTCATCATAGTGATCCTGGAGGTGATCTTCCTCGCGAGGCCGGGAAGCGGGATAGGCTACCAGGCCTTCCTGTTCCCGTTCTTCGATCCCGTCGTCGTGCTTCTTCTGGGAGGGTTCAGCAT
Source organism: Candidatus Fermentibacterales bacterium (assembly GCA_016928495.1). Lineage (GTDB taxonomy): Bacteria > Fermentibacterota > Fermentibacteria > Fermentibacterales > JAFGKQ01 > JAFGKQ01. Next base: position 761 of record JAFGKQ010000220.1, on the reverse strand, counting down.
GGCCCTGGCGGTCAAGCGCTACCGTCTGGACGAGCTGCTCTCCCGAAGGGTGCTCAGGAGCGTGGGCCGCAAGCCCGGAGCGGTTCTCGGCGGGATGATGGTCGCCTCGGCGTTCCTCTCGATGTGGCTCTCCAATACCGCAACGACCGCGCTGATGCTCGCCGTCGCACTGCCGATCGTGGATTCGCTCCCGCCGGGAGAACGCTTCAGGAAGGCTCTCATACTCGGCATTCCCTTCGCATGCAACATCGGAGGGATGGGAACCCCGATCGGGACTCCTCCGAACGCGGTGGCCATCGGCATACTCAGCAACTCGGGCATGGGCATTGGCTTCCTCGAGTGGATGCTGAGGGGGCTGCCGATGGTGGCCGTCCTGCTCGCCGTGGCATGGGCCGTGCTCATGCGGTTCTTCAGGCCGGGCGTCGCCAGCATAGACATAGACCTGGGCGAGAAGAGGCGCATAGATGGCCGCATGAAGCTGGTGCTTACCACATTCGTGGTCATCGTGGTCCTCTGGCTCACCTCGGGCATCCACGGAATCCCGTCGGCTATCGTCTCTCTGGTACCGCTGGTGGTGTTCTTCGGCCTGGGAATGCTCGATGACAATGACCTCAAGAACCTGGGCTGGAAGGTGCTCTTCATCGTCGGCGGAGGCATGAGCCTGGGCGTGGCGATGAAGGAGACGGGGCTGACGGAGTGGATGGTCCACCAGGTTCCCCTGGAGGGCATGGGGCTCTTGCTGATACTGCTCGTGTTCGCCT
>JAFGKQ010000219.1 GCA_016928495.1 Candidatus Fermentibacterales bacterium | reverse complement strand
GGACGTCCGCGAGATGGGCGAGGTAGGGGATGTGCTCGCGGCCCTTGTGGAGGCCGGAGCCAACAGCGTGAGCAGCGTCTACTTCACCGTGGATGACCCGACCGCCCTCTACGACAGCGCCTATGCCGATGCTGTCGATGACGCGCGTGACCGGGCGGAGCTGCTGGCGGAATCCCTCGGAGTGACTCTGGGCGAGGCGCAGTCCGTGTCGGAATGGGGAAGCTACTACCCCTACGCGGACGCCACCTCGGCCCTGTGCAACTACGGCGGAGGCCTGACGGGCTACGGGGAGGCGCCGCCAGTGACGCCCGGCTCCTTCACCGCAACGGCCAGCGTCCAGGTCAGCTTCAGCATCGAGTAGGGGAGCCTGCCGCCGGAGCACGAGAAAGGGCGGGCCCGACGGCCCGCCCTTCGTTGATCCGGCTATGCCGAAGTCTTCTCTACCGGATGACGACCAGCCTGCGAACGATCGAAGCGCCCTGATCCACGGCCAGCCTGCAGAAGTAGACTCCGGGCGCCATGCCCTCCTGATCCGGGACGAAGCTGAGCGTGTGCTCGCCCTGGGGCATGAAGGCCTCCAGAGGGCTGGCGACGAGCCTTCCACCCAGGTCGTACAGAAGGAGTCTCATCTCTCGGGGGGCGTCGAGGCTGAACGCTATGGTCGCACCGGAGCCTCCCGGGCAGGGATTGGGAAAGACGCTCATCGCGAGGGTCTCGATGGGCGCCGATCCCTGGTCCTCGACACCGGTCTGAAGGCTCCAGCGGTAGGAGGATCCTCCGTAGGTGCCGGCATAGAGCCAGTTGGAGGGGTTGACCGCCAGCCTGTCGACCCTGGAGGGATCCAGGCCTTCGTTCATCTGCGTCCACGTGGAGCCGCCATCCTCGGTCACGTACACGCCCTCGTTGTAGGTTCCGACCCAGACGCGGTCACCGTCGTCCGGATCCACACAGACGTCCTTGGTGTGGTCCACCAGCGTCGACATCTCGGTAAAGCTCGACCCCGAGTTGGTGGACTTGAAGATGCCGTAGTTGGTCCCGGCCCACAGGACGGTCGGATCGGTCGGGTCTATCGCAAAGGTGTACACGTATCCCTGGAGGCCCGCAGCCGCCAGCGTGGACCAGCTGCTTCCCCCGTTGGTGGTCCTGTAGATGACGGGCTGGCTGTTCTCGTAGCCCGCGACGTAGACCGTGCCCGGGCTGATCGGGTCCACCTGCACGGAGTATGCGTAGCCGGTGGTCGAGCCGAGGGAATAGCGGGTCCACGAGGCACCGCCGTCAGTCGTCTTCGAAGCCGCGATCCTGGAGTTCAGGTCCCTTCCAGCGGTCCAGTAGACGTTGGGGGTCACCGGGTCCGCAACCATGTAGCCGCCATCAACGTAGTAGTTGTTGTCGATCAGTGTCCAGACGAAGCCTCCGTCTGTGCTCCTGTAGAGCTCTGCGTAGCCTCAACCACTCCCTTCGAGCGCCAGGACTATGTCGGGATCGCTCAGATGGGTCGCCATGGCGCAGAAGTCTCCGCATGTCAGGGGGGTCTCTATGTCGATCCAGGTGTTGCCGGCGTCGGTCGTCTTGTAGACCCCCATGTCGGTGAGGCACTTGTAGATGATCGAGGGCTGCGAGGGAGACATGCCGTAGGCGATGACCTTCCCCAGCGTCAGGCCGGAGTTCGACTGCGTCCAGGTGGAGCCGTAGTTCTCGGACATGAAGAAGCCGGCGATGCTGCCAATGTAGGCGTCGCTGGCCTGGCCCAGCGATGCCGCGATGTTGTCTATGCCCGTTCCGGAGAGGCCGGAGGAGATCTTCGTCCAGGTCTGTCCGGCATTCGAGCTGCGGTAGATCTGGCTGTATCCCGCGACGTAGACGTAGTTGGGGTCCAGCCTGGAGAACTCCATGTCGTAGTTGTAGTAGTAGTACTGGGCCACCTCGGACCAGCTGGACCCGCCATTGGTGGTCCTGAATATGCCATAGTAGGTGCCGACGCAGACTATGTCGGGATTCGTGGGGTGCACCGCCAGCGAGTAGAGGTAGTAGTCATCGTTCCAGCCGGAGTTGACGACCTCTGTGAAGCTGTCGCCGCCGTCGGTGGACTTGAAGACGCGTGGATCGTAGGGGCTGGCCGTCGTGCAGTAGCCGCCCACCCAGACGATGTCCGGGTTCGAGAGCGAGACTGCCACGCACCTGCCGTAGGAGGCCTCTGACAGCAGAGGGGTCACAGTCCAGTCCGAGCCTCCGTTGACGCTCCTCAGGAACGCCATGCGCCACTGGCTGCTGACGTACTGGTAGCCCGCCGCGTAGACGATATCCGGGTCGGTGGGGTGCGCGACCATGCTGTAGACGTAGACGTTGGAGAGGCTCTTGGTCGTCCATGTCACGCCACCGTTGGTGGACCTGTAGACTGCGTGTGCGCCGCCCGCGTTCAGGATGCCGGTCGGCCCTATGGTCATGCAGTAGTTGTAACCGTTGTAGGTGCCGACCTGGCTCCAGCTCTGCCCGCCGTCGTAGCTGCGCACGACTATGACCGGATAGGAGCCGGATGCTGCGTAGAGGACGTCAGGGTCAGTCAGCGATTGCGTGATGCTGTTGATCTCACCACCCTCGGGTCCGATGGGCTCCCAGTCGGACAGGGACGTACATGGGAGAAGCAGAAGCAGGAGAGAAAGGACCGAGATGCTGGGGCGTGCCGACATGTGGCCATCACCTCCCGGGAACGCACCGTTCGTCGATGCCGGATTTCGCTGCAGAAAACCCACTCGTATTCTCGGAAGATGCTCGTTCGGCGTCAACGACTCGTCGAGAGGCGAGAATGGAGGGCCCGGGGACTACCTGCCGGTCTCGAAGCCCAGGGTGAGCACTATCATCTGGTCGTCGGTGTCCAGCCAGTGGAACCTGCCGTCGATGGACAGGCTCTGCCCGAAGGCGCCGAACAGAAAGCCGGCAGAGCACTGGATGCCGAAGAGGTCGTCGCCGTAGACCTCCGTGCTGTAGCCCGTCGGGAAGAAGTGCTTCCATCTGTCCCGGGTGGAGTAGTATCCGGCAGACGCGGACAATGCGACAGGGCCCAGGCACAGCCTGGGGCCAGCGTAGAGGTTGAGCATGGTCGAGGAGAAGTCCGTGTCGTAGATCTCCCCTGGAGCGCCGCCCGGCTGCTCGGCTTCCTCGACGCCGGTGAAGCAGAAGGTGGCTCCGGCCAGGGCCGAGAGCGGACCGGCGAGGATCCTCCGCATCTCGGCTCCCATCAGCAGACCTGCGGTGTAGTCACGGTCGCCGAAGTCCCCGGCGCTTCTGGTGGATGGCAGCGTGGCTCCGGCAAACAGCCTGGCGCCCCACTGGTCCGACCCCGACTGGGCCACCGCCGCCGGAGCCGCGAAGGCTATGACGAGACCGGTCAGCGCCAGCAGGGCATCAACTCCGGATCGTGGCTTCATCTCGTCCCTCGGTTGGAGGCCGGAACCACTACCCCGGGATACTATTCCCGGTAGCCTTCGGTGGCAAGAGAGCGGCAGGACATGTGAGCGCCGGCATTCCTGTTCTATATTCGCGCCCGGGAGGCGCCCCGGCTCCCCCTGGACAACGGAAGGGAGGCACCAACCGGGATGGACAGACCCAGGGTCCTGTTCCTCTGCACGGGCAACTCCTGCAGGAGCCAGATGGCGGAGGGCTGGGCCAGGAAGCTCAGGGGCGACCGGCTGGAGCCCTTCTCCGCGGGCATCAGGGCAGACGGCATGAACCCCCTCACCATCGAGGTCATGAGAGAAGCTGGCGTCGACATCTCCGGGCAGTGGAGCAAGAGCGTCGGCGAGGTCGCTGATCTCGGGTTCGACTACGTGGTGACGCTGTGCGGAAGCGCCCGGGAGAGCTGCCCCGTGTTTCCCGGGACGACAGTCGTGCTGCACAGGGGTTTCGAGGACCCAGTGGACCTGCTGAGAGAGGACATGTCGTGGGAGGAGAAGCTGCAGGTCTACAGGGGGACGAGAGATGCCATAGGCGAGTTCGTGCTGGAGCTTCCCGACTGGCTCACCGACTCCGGGGACTCGAGAACGGTGCTTCATCTTCCGGAGGACGGCGGTGTGCTTCCCGGCTAGAACACCAGCTCGACCGTCTCCGAGCGAGCCTGGCAAGGCTCCTCCACCAGAGTGACCCGGGCGTAGACCTCGTCCTTGTGCGGAAAGCGCACCCAGTCGCCGGGCTCCCTGCGGATGAGATCGAAGCCCGGATCCTCGTCAAGGACTGATCTGTCGAGCTCCCGGCTCTCCCTGTACACGGCGGTCCCTTCGACGGCCTCGACGATCCTGTGCCTCGTACCGTCGGCGCGCGTGAAGGTGTAGAGCCACTGAGAGGCGGCACGCCCTTGCGAAGCGGGCGGCTCGTCATCCCCGGGCATGTCCTCTCCGAGCAGCATGACGAGCAGCCTGAACCTCTTTCCGGCGTCCTGGGGCCCGAAGGTCAGGCGCCACTCGACCGTGACCCTCTTCAGTTCGTCCCTGCTCCCCTGGGCGATATCGAGCGATACCTCACTCACCTCCGCCATTCGGCGGGCCTCCTTCCGGTGCTCGTGTGCGTCGGCGCCCAGTGGATTGTAGGCAACCTCGGGGCACGTGTCACGGGCCGCTGGCGGGAAGACATGGGCTTCTTGTTGGCCATCCGCATGGAGCCTATCTTTGGACGGACAAGAGAGCAGCGGACGGTGCGGATGATTACCTTCAGACCGGAGGGGGGTACTGTCGGTGAGAACGCTTGCAGCTACCGCGGTCGTCGCCCTGCTGACGTTCCATCCACTGACCGGCGCCTGCCATGCGTTTCCCTTTCCATTGGCCAGGTCGATCGTCGATGAAGCGGCGCTTCCAAGGCCACTGGGGATCGGGCTGACCTATCATGGCCAGGACCAGGACTACAGCCTGAAGGAGCTCGAGTTCAGCGTCACCATGCCGGTCCCCGAGGACATAGCCATCCAGAACGAGGTCCGCGAGGTCAACGTGAAGGTCGACCTGTGGGTGCTGCCGTTCTTCAATGTCTTCGGGGTGCTCGGAAGCGTCAATGGCGAGACCAACATCGACCTCGGCCCCGGCCTGGGGCAACTCAGCATCGACTCCGAGGGTACGGTCTACGGAGGAGGCGGCACTGTCGCGATGGGTGTCGACAGGTTCTTCGGCTCCTTCACGGGAACCTACACGGACACGAAGCTGAAGGAGTCCTCCTCGTCGATGAACTCCCTGGTGCTGAGTCCGAAGGCGGGCGTGACCTTCGACGAGGTCCTCTTCACGAACTCGGTGTCCCTGTGGGCGGGGGCGATGTACCAGCGCACCGACGAGCAGCATTCCGGGAGCATCGAGATCGAGGGCGTTCCCGTTCCCGTCGAGTACGACGTGACCCTGGAGGACGAGGCGCCCTGGAACTACCTCGCCGGGCTCAGAGCCGAGCTTCTCGATCACTGGAGTGTGGACTTCGAGGGCGGCTTCGGAAAGCGCTCTCACGCGTCGGGAATACTCACCTACAGGTTCTGAGAGACGCCGGGACAGAGCGTCCCGGGAACAGGGACAGGAAGATCAGTCCTCTTCCTCGAGGACGGAGAAGAGGTCGGGCTGGCCGACCGTGAGGCCTTGGAGCTCGTCGACAGGGGGTTCCTCGACCAGGTGCATGGCGATCCCGGCACCGGCAGTGCCTGGCGAAGGCTCCGCATCCTTCCCGACCGAGACGGACTCCCCGGTCACTCTGATGGTTGCGGCCCTGCCGTCTTCGAGGAGGTGCCTCTGGCGCTCCGGAAGCCCCGCAAGCCTGCGCACCAGTATCGGGAGCCAGCCTGAGTTGTCCACGAGTGCCTGCTGCACCTCGGAGGAGACCTTGCCGGCAAGGGCGAGGAGCTCATCCCTGTCGGCCCCCAGGGCATCCGCCATTGCCAGTATCTTGTCCTCGGCGGGAGGGGGGAACTTCCCGGTCTCGATGCGCGAGAGATAGGCAGCGCTCATCTCCATCTGATCGGCGAACTTGCGCAGGGAGATCCTCGTTGCCTTGCGCAGCTTCCGGACCCTTCTCCCGAATCGGCTGCCTGCCAAGCTGACGACCTCCCGGCCCGAAGGAGCCTCACCCCGACCGCCATGTTATGCGTTGAACCAATACTTAACGATTTCCGGCGCCGAAATCAACCCCTGAGCCCCGACAGCGCGATAGGGGCTTGCTGCAGAACGCCTGAAAGCCCATATCAACGCAGTTCCACGACACCGGGGCCGGCCTGTTGCCGGCCCGGCTCCGCGGCGTCAGGGCGCGTTTCCATGCCTGACTACAGGGGAGGACCATTGAAGAGCGGGACGGGATTCGACAACGACAAGTACCTGAAGGAGCAGACCGCCGAGATAGCCTCCCGGGTGGACCGCTTCGGAAACAAGCTCTATCTGGAGTTCGGCGGGAAGCTCATGTACGACTTCCATGCCGCGAGAGTGCTTCCCGGCTACGACCCCAACGTGAAGGTCAGGCTTCTCCAGGAGCTTGCGGATCGCGCCGAGATCGTCCTGTGCATCTACGCGGGCGACATCGAGAGGAGGAAGATCAGGGGCGACTTCGGCATCACCTACGATTCCGATGCAATGAAGCTTATCGACGATCTCCGGGCGCGGGGCCTGGACGTGCGCGGCGTGGTCATCACGCGGTTCTCGGAGCAGCCGTCGGCCAGGGCGTTCCGCAAGAGGCTCGAGATGCGGGGAGTCCCGGTCTTCTTCCACTACCACACCAGGGGCTATCCCACTGACATCGATCTCGTGGTCAGCGAGGAAGGATACGGGCGAAACGACTACATCGAGACGAAGAAGCCTCTGGTCGTGGTGACCGGGCCCGGCCCGGGCAGCGGCAAGCTGGCCACCTGTCTGTCCCAGCTCTACCACGAGCACAAGAGGGGCCTGGATGCCGGCTACGCGAAGTTCGAGACCTTTCCCATCTGGAACCTTCCGCTCAAGCATCCCGTGAACGCAGCCTACGAGGCGGCGACGGCAGATCTGGGAGACTCCAACCTTCTGGACCCCTTTCACCTCGAGTCCTACGGCGACACGGCGGTCAACTACAACCGTGACGTGGAGGCGTTTCCCCTGGTCAGGAGGATCCTCGAGAGGATAACGGGCGAGAGCTCTCCCTACGCCTCACCCACCGAAATGGGAGTGAACAGGGCCGGGTTCGGGATCACGGATGACGAGGTGGTCAGGGAGGCCGCCAGGCAGGAGCTCGTCAGGAGGTACTTCCGCTACAGGTGCGAGTACGTCATGGGGCTTTCCGACGAGAGGACCCTCCAGAAGTCACAGCTCATCATGGAGGATTTCGACCTGACCCCGGAGTACCGCTCGGTGGTCATCCCGGCGCGGGAGGCCGCGGAGAGCACGCCTTCACATCCGGCGCCGGATGGCTCCAGGGGCGGGGCGGCCCTCGAGCTGATGGACGGCACGATCGTCACGGGCCGCAGATCGGAGCTGATGAGCGCGTCGGCAGCGGTGGTCATCAACTCCATCAAGAGCCTCTCCGGCATCCCGGACAGGATACACCTTCTCACGCCCGAGACGATAGGCTCCATTCGCCAGCTCGAGTCGACCCTGGGCGGAACGGGCGCCTGCCTGAACCTCGAGGAGGTGCTGATCGCGCTGGGGATCAGCGCGACCACGAGTCCGGCCACCCGCGAGGCGCTGACGAGGCTGCCCGAGCTTCGCGGGACCGAGCTCCACATCACCCACATACCCGGCCCGGGCGACGAAGAGGGGCTGAGGAAGCTCGGAGTCAACCTGACCACCGATGCCAGCTTCATCTCAGAGAACCTCTTCGCGGGATAGGTGTCCGTGATACCCGGGGATCGCGCTCAGGAGCCATGCAAGCCGGACCTCGACTGGCTGCGGCGCGAGGGCCTCGCTAGCGCCGGCTCGAAGCTTCCCACCGAGGAGGAATGGGCCCGGAGCCTGGTGCCCCCCGATGAGGCACGCTACGAGAGGATGGTCCGGGCGCCGGACCTGAT
>JAFGKQ010000218.1 GCA_016928495.1 Candidatus Fermentibacterales bacterium | reverse complement strand
GAACCCTGACGGTGCTCCCGATCAGCGCCCTGGAGCTTTCCAGGGTCAGGGCGCGCTGCAGCTCCTGCACCAGCGACAGCCTGCGCAACCGCTCGGTCTCCGGGATCTGGTCACTCATGCCGGCGGCGGCGGTTCCGCTCCTCGGTGAGAACCGGAAGAGGAAGGCGTAGTCGAACGCGATCTCCTCCATGATGCCCATGGTCCTCTCGAAGGCAGCGGCCGTCTCTCCCGGGAACCCCACGAGGATGTCCGTCGACAGCTCTATGCCGGGCATTGCCTCCCTCAGGCTTCTCACGACCCCGGTGTAGTGAGCGGTGTCGTAACCTCTTCCCATGCGCGCCAGCACATCGTCGTCGCCCGACTGCAGAGGCAGGTGGAGCTGCCTGCATACGTTCGGGCTGTCGGCCATCGCAGCGACGATGTCCTCGCCCAGGTCCCTCGGATGGCTGGTGACGAAGCGCACTCTCGCGGGGAGAGCGGCCTCCGCGACCATCCTGAGGAGGCTCGAGAACACGAGGCCCCCGGACCTGTAGGAGTTCACGTTCTGCCCGAGAAGGGTTATCTCGCCGTATCCCGCCTCCGCAAGCCTGCCGACCTCATCGAGTATGGCTCCCGGGTCCCTGCTCTGCTCTCTTCCCCTTACGTAGGGCACTATGCAGTAGGAGCAGTAGTTGTCACAGCCCGTCATGATCGTCACGTAGGCCCGCGGGAAGCCCGACCTCGCAGGCTCTACGCCGTCGTAGGCCTGGCCCCTGAGCTCCGTGAGAGAGACCCTGGAGCCGCCAGGGAGGCGGAGCAGAGAGGGGATGTCCGTGTAGCAGTCGGGACCCACGACGAAGTCCACGCCCTCGACCATGGACAGAAGGCCCTCCCCGTGTTCCTGCGCAACGCAGCCGCAGACCGCGAGGCTTCCCTCCCTGCCCCTTCTCCGGCCAGCGAGCTGGGATAGCCTGCCCAGTGCCCTGCGCTCGGCGTGCTCACGGACCGCGCAGGTTACGACGATCACAACGTCCGAGGAAACAGGATCACTGCACTGCACGTACCCCGCGGACAGCATGATGCCGGAGATTATCTCGGCATCGTGCTGGTTCATCTGACACCCGTAGACCTCTATGCAGTAGCTGCCCGCGCCTCGGGATCCCGCTGCTCCGGACACGAGCCCTCGAAGGGGGGGACCATCAGCCAGGAAGGATCAGCTCCATGGCGAGCCCCGACAGGATCGGTATCCTGAGGTTGTCGTCCAGTGGCAGCTCGACAAGCTCCGCCACCGTGGCGACCAGGGCGCCGACTATGAGCGAGAGGCTGGTCAGGTTCCATCCCATGATGCTGGCGGCGTACATGAGGCCGGCGGAGGCGAACAGGCAGGTGACCAGCATGGCGAGCGAGCCCTCCAGGGTCCTTCCGTGAATCAGCCTTATCCTGCCGAAGTGCCTGCCGATCAGCGCAGCCGCGGAGTCTCCCAGCACCACGAAGACGAGGACGGAGACGGCGATCTCCCTCCTGAAGACCAGGATTGTCAGCGCGGAAGAGGCGATGATGATGGTCGAGGCTGTCATGGCGCCGGACTGCTCCTTCTCCCGGAGCACCCTGCCGAAGACGGAGAGGAAGAGCTGCTTGAACCTGTCGTGACGCAGCTTCATGAAGTCGGTCACTACGAGCAGCACGGCGATGCCTGCGAGGACAAGGACCATTGTGAGACGGTCGTAGAGGGCAGCCGCTATCGGGATGACGATCGAGCCCAGGTGAATCGCCTTGCGGAAGACCTCCCCGACGAACATCGGGACCCGGCGCTAGAAATCGACCCCGAGGGAGACTCTGTGGGTGCTATCGAGGTCCTGGTGACTCAGGAAGGCGTAGTCCAGCGAGACGCGCTTGCCGAAGAGAGGGAGGGCGAGCCCGGCTCCGGCGGTCATGCTTCCCTCGTTGGAGCCGACCCGGAGACTCACCAGGTTGCGGACGGTTATCTCGAGACCCATGTGGGTATCAAGGCTCATCCTGCCCAGATGGTACTGCGCGGAGAACTCACGACCCTCGAAGCGGAAGTCACCATCGAGCGAGAGGGTGATATCCGAGGCGAACTTCCGGAGCGGCCAGTGTAGCGCCAGGCCGGCCTTTGCGGTGGGCAGGACCGCCTCGTTGCTCCCGGTGTCCCAGAACAGGTAGGTGCCGAACGCATCCTGCAGGTTGAGCCCGCACGAAAGGGCAGGAACCGGCCTCCAGAGAACACCGAGGTCGAGTCCGACGCCATAGGCGCTGTGATCCATGAGACCGCGCTGGATGAGCTTGGCGGACCCTCCTACCGACAGGTCCGATGTGAGCTGCCTCGACCACGTCAGATAGAGGGCCCAGTCCACCGAGCCGCCATAGCTGATCCTGCCCTCGTCGTATATCAGCTCCTCGCCCGGGTCCCAGACCCCGTTGCCCTCGGTCCCGCCCGGGTTGGTGGAGGGATCGTAGTCGTCGTCTCCGGCGTCGCCCGGAACACCCTCACCGTCCACACCGAAGACCCCGTCGCTTCCCGTGTCGTACCACTCGAGATCGGTGGTGTCCGCGATCCTGCCGGCGTCGGTGCGGAACAGGCTGGCCCCGAGGCCGGTCGTTCCGCTGACCCTCGAGTAGGAGAGGTAGTCGTACCTGATCAGGCCGCCGAAACGCTCGGAGTGCATGAACTGAGCGCTCTGGCCCGTTCTGGTGCAGACACCGGCGGGGTTCCAGTAGGCAGCGGAAGCATCGTCCGCAACGGCCACGAAGGCACTGCCCATTCCAAGAGCCCTTCCGCCCGCGCCAACGTAGAGGAACTCACCGGCGTACTTGGCCGCCCACGAAGCGGAGTCGAGCAACAGGGCGGCCAGCATGGCCGCCGCCAAAGCGAATGCCCTGTTCCGGAATCGCACCTAGCCGCCGCCTTTCGATTCTCTCTCGAGGGCCCCTGCCACGACTCGGCTTATCCTGGCCCTGTCGCCGTCCGAGACGCTGGTGAAGAAGAGCCCGAGCCCGAACTGGTCACCGGGGAGCCTCTCCTCCCTGATGACGACCGCCCTCGCTGGTATCTCCCCGACATCCTCGAGATGAAGAACAAGGTCGAGCCTGGCCAGTTCCCCGAGGCTCTTCGGACTGATGCAGTAGAGACCGGAGGCGCTGAGGTTGAGGGCCGTAAGGGGAAGGCTGCTCATGTCCTCCAGGTTGCCTGCGCTCACCTTGAAGCTGAAGTAGCCCCGGGGGTGTCTCCTGCGCTCGATTCCGCCGCCGTCGCGCATCTCAAGCCTCTCCGGATGTGATTTCATGCAATGCTACCGCCGGGGTGTTCCGGCTGTCAACCTGAGCGGGACCTCAGCGGGGGGAGCGCACTTCCGGGCCCGCGGTCACCGTGGTCCATCCCCGGCTCGGACCGGGGCAGGGCGCTCTCCACTCCCTTCCCCGGCTACCGGAGCCGCAGCAGGATGCAGGCCAGGGGCGGCAGGAAGAGCTCGACGGAGGAGTCCAGCCCGTGCCAGGGGATGTCATCGGAATCCACTCCACCCAGGTTGCCCGTCCCGGAGCCTCCGTAGTGCCGGGAATCGGTGTTGATCAGCTCGGCGTAGCGACCGGGCGCAGGCACTCCCAGCCGGTAGCCGGGCCTTGGAACGGGAGTCAGGTTGAAGACGCAGACCATCTCCCTCCCGTCTCCGGAGATCCGCCTGAACGAGACCACGGTATGGGCGAAATCGGCGAAGTCTATCCAGCGGAAGCCATCCGGGGAGCTATCGAGCTCGTAGAGCTCTGGCGAGGCCCGGTAGAGCTCGTTGAGGTCCGCCACCAGCTTCTGGACGCCTCCATGCGGGGCGAGGCCCAGCACATCCCAGGAGAGAGCTCCCGAGGGGTTCCACTCCTCCCTCTGCGCTATCTCGCCTCCCATGAACAGGAGGTGCTTGCCGGGATGGGTCCACTGAAGGGCCAGCAGGAGTCGCAG
>JAFGKQ010000217.1 GCA_016928495.1 Candidatus Fermentibacterales bacterium | reverse complement strand
CCTGACAAGTGGAAGAGTCCAGTATACAATCAGAACGCGGTGGTGAGTGTAACTTGAAAAGTGGACCTGAAAGGCAGGGGCACGTCATACGCTGAGTAAGATTACTCAGTATGCTGAGTAGAGTTGAAGCCTCCTGATCGATCCTGCAGGTCAGAGGCTCACGTCCTCCGGGTGCAGGGCGTGAATCGAAGACCTCCCGGACCCCTCATTGCAGGCAGTTCCACACTCGGCCTTCTTCCCGGTGCTTGAATCGGCTTGGAGGTGCGGGAGGGGAGCAACCGCACGATGGGGAAGACCGGGCCATGAGGGGTCCGTTCCGGAGAGACAGGGGAAGCAGGCCAGCGCGTTCTCGGGGACACAGGATGCTCCTGTTGCGCCGCCTCCTTGCGCGGTGATACGGCCTTGCCCAGTATAGGCCATGCGCGAATCCTCTCCCGCTCCCTTTCCCTGCCATCATCGGGCCCTCCGGTGAGCGCTCTCAGCGCTCTTCCGCTCGCTCTCTGCGCTCTGTCAGGCCAGACCGAGATCACCGTCCTCGGCGGGCTGTCTATCTCGGACTACTCCATGACCTCGCAGCTCCCGGCCGAGATCGACTTCGAAGAGCCCTCCTCGGCGGGCATGATCGAGCTGAGAGCGGGCTATCTCTTCCTCGAGGACCTGTTGCTGGGTGTCGGTATGCAGCTCTGCCTGAAGCCTCTCGAGTGGGTGGCCGAATCCGACTCCAGCCGCCGTGTCGAGGGAATAGGGGAAGGGCACGTGGAGCTCTTCGCGGACTGGAGCCTGGATCTCGGACCGGTTCTGCCGTTCGCGCGGCTGGGCGCCGCCCTCCACTGGGGGAGCCTGGACAGGCGATACGAGCATGGGGACTACGTCTTCGACGATGATGACGGGGTGTCCGTCGCTCCCGGCATCGGGCTGGGGGCCGGGCTCAGGCTTCCGCTGGTTGCCCCCGCTCACCTTCACTGCGAGGCGGACTACAGGCTCGTGTTCCGGAGAGACTTCGGTGGATGGCAGGTCGTTGAGGTGGACAACATGAACTCCTGGAGGCTGCTCCTGGGGCTGGGGGCAAGGCTGTGAGGAAGGTCCTTCTCGCACCGGTTCTGGCCGTCCTGCTCGTGTCGGCCTGCCTGGAGGACCCGGTCGGGGTCACTCCGTCCAGCCCGCAATCGTCGGTGTTCCTTACGGTCTGGGAGGAGTTCGAGCAGTACTACCCCGAGTTCACCAGCAAGGGAATCGATTGGGAGCTCTGCTACGGCAAGTACCTTCCGATGGCGGAGCAGGCAGGGACGGACGAGGAGCTGATGCTCGGGGTCGTTCTGCCGATGCTGGCGGAGCTGCGCGACTGCCATGTCTGGATGACCTCACCGACCGACGATTTCTACTACACCTGGGAGCCGGAGATCGAGGAGAACTTCGACATAGTCCTGCTTCTGAACCGCTACCTGTTCCCGAACGGGTTCACCGGCTGGGACAGGGGGGTGGGCTACTGCATGCCGGACCGGCTTCCCTACCTCAGCATCAACATCTGGGTAGCCGATCTGAACCTCGAGAGGATCGACGAGTTCATCGAGCTGGCGAAGGACTGCCCGGCGATCATCCTGGACGTGAGGATGAACCCCGGAGGCAACAACATCCTGTGCGGAGAGGCTGCGGGGAGGTTCGCCGGGGAGACGGTGCTTGGCTGGTTCGCCAGGTTCAGGAATGGTCCCGACTACGATGACTGCGAGTACTACGAGGTACTAACCTCGCCGGAGGGACCCGCTGAGTACTCGGGCACCGTGATACTGCTCATCGGGGAGTACAGCGCCAGCTCATCGGAGGACTTCGCCTGCAGCATGATGAACCTGCCCAACGTCGTGATGATCGGTGACACCACCATGGGCGCGGGTTGCTGCCCCTACTGGGTGCGGCTGCCGAACCGCTGGGAGGTCACTGCGGTCTCCTGGTCCACCAGGACCGCGGATGACGTGCCTGTCGAGTGGCTGGGGATCGCTCCGGACATCTACGTGGAGGCTACCGAGGAGCACTTCGGGCAGGGTTTCGATCCGGTCATGGTATACGCCATGGACATGGTGGAGAATGCTGGCCGCCGGAGAGGGGCAGGTCAGCGGCCGGTTTCTCCAGTCGAGTCCTCGATCGCCAGGTAGTAGACCTGCGCGTTCCTGCTCCGTGTCTCGGCCCTGCCGGTCCTGACGAGCTTCCCCAGGTACTTGGAGACCTCGTTGGGGTGCATCCCGAAGGCTCTGGCGATCTGCGCCGGCGTACAGGGCCTGCGGCGGAGCATCGCCATCAGCGTCTCCTCGTTAGCCCGGATGGAATCCGTGCGGTCGGCGGAGTACTCCGCCATGACCCTGGCTACGGGAGTGAAGAGGCCGGCAAGGGCCTCCATCTCCCCGGACCCGAGAGGCTCTGCGAAGTCCTCGGCAGGCGGGCGAACCGAGGTGTTGAGGTGGATCTCGTCGGGCCGGACGCTTCTCAGGGCCTCCGCGATCTTCTCTACCTGCTCCGGAAGGTCGTTGATGCCCTTTACCAGGAACACCTCCGACCACAGGGTTCCGGAGAACTCCCGCCTGAAGGCGGCCTGACCCTCCAGCACACTGTCGAAAAGCAGGTCGGGGTGTGGTCTGTTGAGGCGCTCGAAAGACTGCTGGTCCCAGGCTCCCAGCGAGAGCTTCACCACTCGGGCCCGGGCCGCCGCCCGGCGGACCTCGGGCATCCAGAAGAGCGTGCCGTTGGAGAGCAGGGCGGATGGAGCATCGCAGGTGTCCGCTATGGCCTCCAGGACGCCTCCGAAGCCAGGGTTCAGGGTCGGCTCTCCCGAGCCCGAGAGTGTGATGTAGTCCGCGACTCCGTCCTCCATCTGCCACTGCTCTATCTCACTGACGACCTCTTCTGTCGGTACGAGCCCGGTCCTCCTTGTGGTCTTCTCGGTTGTCGGACCGAGCTGGCAGAACACGCAGTCCAGGCTACAGGTCTTGTGCGGGGTCAGGTCCACGCCCAGGGAGAGCCCCAGCCTTCTCGACGGGACAGGACCGAAGAGGTGCCTGAAGCTGCTCATCGTGTGTTCCGGAAGACTGCGCAGGCGCTCATGCTCGTGCTCCCTGTCACTTCCGAAGCCTGCGTTGCGCCGGCTTCTGGAAGCTAGCCGCCACTGCTATGTTACTAGCAGTCCGGTCTCCTGGGAAGTAGCCGTCTGACAATCGGAAGCGCTGGAGGATGCCCATGACGCCGAAGAGCTTGTTGAGGCTTCTGGTGATGCCTGCCGCCATGTGCCTGTGTCCGGGATCAGCATGGGCACAGCCCAGGTACGAGGACCCGGGGCCATACGCCTTCGGCTACCGGGTGGAGGATATCCCCGGCGTTTACGAGACCATGACCGACTCGCGGTTCTACTACCCCGACTCCTCGGGTGAGCTGCCGGGCTCGGCCGTTCCCTGTCCGGTGATCGTGCTCGGCCATGGGTTCTTCATGGGCATCGACCGCTACTACAGCTACGCGGAGCACCTGGCGAGCTGGGGCTACATCGTTGCCCTGCCCACGTTCTCCAACCCGATAGTGGTTCCCGAGCACTACACCAGGGCGCGGTGCATGGTGGACGCGGCGGAGTACGCGGTGGAACTGGGCGAAACCCCCGGCGACCTCTTCCGTGACTGCGTGGACCCGTGGAGCTGGGGCTTCACCGGGCACAGCATGGGCGGGGGCTGCGCGTTCCTCGCGGCGGACACCTTCGACCTGGGCGGCGCTCTCGATGTGGTGGTCAACTTCTGCTCTCCGCAGACAACCCCTCCCGTCCATCCCGGGAAGCTGGATCTCCCCAAGCTCGTGCTCTGCGGGTCGGTTGACACGATCGCTCCCTGGGAGGGGGTCCGCGAGGCCATGTGGGCCGGTACTGTCGCACCCGGGGCCTTCGCCGTCATCCTCGGGGCCAATCACGGCTACTGCATGGACTACTCCTACTCCTGGGAGAACGGTGGAGACGCCACCATCACCAGGGAGGAGCAGCAGAGGATCATCCGCCTCTACCTCACCGCCTACATGGAGCGCTACCTCCACGGGGACACCTCGGGATGGAACTACTCGTTCTGCTACGGTGACTCCATTCTGGAGAGCCCCTGCATGGACTCGGTCGAGGTGCTGCTCGAGACGGGCGTCTCTGATCCCGGATCGGGCCCGGTCCAGCCGGGCATGACGGCGGCCATAACCGGTATCGCCCCCAATCCCTGGGGCTCCTTCGTCACGATAGAGGTGACGATGAGCGAGCCACTCAAGGCCTCTCTGAGAGTGCTCGATCTGGCCGGCAGGACGCTGCGTGTCCTTCACGACGGTCCACTGCCGGTGCCTTCCGGCACCTTCGTCTGGGATGGGCGAACCGGCCGTGGCGATCAGGCTCCGGCAGGAGTCTACCTGTGCGTGCTGGAGGTCGAAGGCAGCACGGATGCCCGGCTGCTGCTCAGGAAGCCATGAAGGTTACTCGGTCGCCCGGTCCACGCCACTGGTCCCGGCTCCCTCCGATCCTGCTGCTGCTGTTGTCCGCTCCCGGGAGTGCCGACTGGATCGTCTGGGACTACGATCTCAGGAGTTGCCCTCCCGGGTGGGAGTTCGACCCTCAGTGGGAGTTCTCGTCCGAAGGAGTCAGGATGAACGAGTACGTCTCCACACCCTACATGACCGAGTGGGGGGACATCTTCACGGGCGGAGTCGAGATACCATCCGGCTGTGATTCCATCGTCCTTCACACGGGATCCTACCTGACCGTGCATTCCTCGGGCAACGGGTTCGCGGGCGCCAGGGTCCACTACAGGGTCAATCAGGGGGACTGGGTGGAGCTGTTCGGGGAGGGGATCTGGTACGAGTCGGCAGAGCCTCTGCATCTCCGCGTACCCACCGTTCCGTGTGGCCTTCTGGAGTTCCACATCGAGGGCTACGCCGGCAAGGGCAACGACATGTACCCGGGATGGGGCTCCATCGACTGGCTGCTCCATGATCTCACGCTGGTCTTCTACGGCGAGAGCGTTGGCCTGGAGGGTTCCACCTGGGGCGGCGCGAAGGTGCGGTCGGCCGGCTGAAGCCGACTCCGTGGGCATCGAAGCTATCCTGCGCCCGGGAACTGTCGGCTCTGTCTTCATGGGCACCGAGCCGGCTCTCAGCCTGACCGTCGGAGCCAGCTTCTGAGCTGACAGGCCGGCTGGCATCCGTCGGACCGGTGACGGTCCGAACCGGGCCTGCCGAACGGGTTGCGGGCAGTCCGGGGGGCTGGTGAAGCCCGAGCGGCGGGCTGTCTACTCCCAGACCAGGGTGATCCGGCCTGACCCGACCGCTACGCTCTCCAGCCTTCCCTGTTGCGAGCCCGTGAGCAGGTCGAGGCCTCTCTCGATCCGCGCGTTCCACACCTCGAGACGGCTCTCGTCGATCTCGAGACCGTTGATGAGCGCGCCCTCGATCTCGACGGCAAGGTGGCCGTCCTCCACATCGAGGCATATCTCCATGGTCACTAGGTCCTCTATGCCCGTCATCGGGCGCTTCCTGGTCCCCTCGAAGAGTATTCTCCCGGTCTGGATGTCTATCTCGATCGAGGTAACGTTGGGATCGACTATGGCTTCCTCGATGGACTCCTGGAGCTCGTCCTCGGTTATGGCCAGCTCGAAAGACGCCGCGACACAGACCGCCCCGCAAAGCACCAGCACGAACAGCGCTCTCATCAGTGCTCCTTCCGCCCGGACGACGATGACTCGTGGCTCTGCTCCGGACCATCTCGTGGACTATACCCGGTCTGCGGGGGAACAGGTGCCCCAGTGGCGCTCCAACACCCCCCGGGCGGTATGGACTTCCAGCTCTCGTTCCCCTATTTGCTCTGGGTGGTAGCTGGCAGGGAAACGGCCCAGCCCCGTGCCACTCAACATGCGCGCGGGGTTCCCGGGACTCGGGCCACTGGTGCTGTATCCCGGCCATCTGGCATCCGGGGTGCCAGCCGGCGGGGACGCGCCCTGGGGGGTCGCTCCGCTGAGGCTGTGGGCTTTGAAGGTAACTGGCTCGGAGGTTCGCGGGTGAACGAGAGCCGCATAGTCCTCATGGTGTTTCTCTACATGCTGTGCACCATGCCCATCTTCGTCTGGGCGCTGCTCTGGGCCGGGGGAATGCTCGGCGGCATGGACGAGGGGACTTTCAGAACGGTCCTGTACGTCCTGATCGGTGCGGTCCTGGTCATGCTCTTCGTGGTCATGCCGTTCCTTGTGGTTCCCAGGATACTCAATGGTCCCCGTGAGAGAGAGCGGCAGGATGACGCCGACCGGGAAGGGCCCACTGACTGAGGATCGCGGAAGCGGCTCGAGAGGCGGTCGACGGAACGGGGTCCCGCGGATCCCGAGCGGGCAAGCCATGAAAGGTCGGGTGGCTGCAGCCACCCCGAACACGCCGAGGGGAGCATCCGGATGGCAGACGAGATCACCATTCAGCAACTCGATCCCGAGCGCTTCGTAGCGGAGAAGGTGGAACAGATCAGGGGAGCTGTCGGAGGTGGTTCCGCCATTAATGCTCTGTCCGGCGGAGTGGATTCGTCTGCCGTGACCATGCTGGGCCACAGGGCCCTGGGGGACAGGCTCCGGACCGTGTTCGTCCAGAACGGGCTGATGCGCGAGGGTGAGCCGGAGCGCGTCGTGTCGCTCTTCGCCGATCTCGGCGTGAAGGTCGATGTGATCGAGGCCCGGGAGGAGTTCTTCTCCGCCCTCGAGGGGCTGACGGATCCCGAGGAGAAGAGAGAGGCCATCACTCAGACCTTCTACAGGAAGGTGTTCGGCAGGATCGTCCGCGAGAGCGATGCGAGGCATCTCCTTCAAGGAACGATACTGACCGACGTGGACGAGACCGTCGCCGGGATCAAGCGCCAGCACAACGTCTTCGGGCAGCTCGGAATAGACCCGCAGGAGGCTTTCGGTTACGGCATCGTGGAGCCCCTGGTGGAGCTGCGGAAGGACGGGGTCAGGAAGGTCGGCGAGCACCTCGGGCTCCCGGCCGAGCTGTTCGAGCGGATACCCTTCCCTGGGCCGGCTCTGGCAGCGAGGGTGATAGGGGAGGTGACACCGGAGAGGGTCGAAGTGGTCCGGAAGGCGACCTCCATCGTGGAGAAGGCGCTGGCCGGCACGGGCGCGTTCCAGTACATGGCAATCCTCCACGAGGACAGGGTCACCGGAATGCGTGAAGGAAGACGGGACTACGGCAATCAGATCGAGGTGCGCTGCTGGGAGAGCGTGGATGCGAGAACGGCCTCTCCGAGCCGTCTTCCCTGGGAGCTTCTCGAGAGGCTTGCCTCGGAGATCACCTCGAGGGTGCCCGGGGTCGTCAGCGTGACCTACAACATCGCCACCAAGCCCCCCTCCACCATAGAGGTCGTATAGCAGGGCGCCTCGGGCCCGGGAACCCCCGGGCGGCCCGGGGGCTTCCCGTGACTGAGACCCTGCCGAGAGACGACGGCCCTGGCTCGCGAGGGCCTGAATGAAGGGACTCCAGCCTTGTCGAACGAGAAGACGGACCGGCACTCACACGCCGCAGTCGCCAGGGCAGCGACGATAGTGGTTCCCCTGGCGATCCTGTTGCTCTTCCTCCCGGGACGGGCTTGCGCGCATGGCGTCCCACTCGTGGATCGCTCGGTCCACGACATCACGATTCCTCCGCCCGACCGGGTTGGCCCGGACGTGTACTGGCCGGTTCCCGGAAGCCCGACTTCGCCGCCCCCCGATCCGGAGGTCGGCGATTCGTGGCTCTGGTGGCTATGGATCCACTACCCCATGCCTCCTCACTTCGAGCAGCACATGTGCACGGTAAGGGGCAAGTCAGACAGGGGCTACGTGATCGTCAGGGACGAGGAGTGGCTGGTGTCCATAGACCAGGAGGACGTCGATGCCATACTCGATGCCTGGGAGAACAGCAGCATAGGGCCGTATCCCGAGATGGGCATCTACGAGATAGACAGCCTGTCGTTCGGAGAGCCACCCGACGAGCTGGACAACGACCCGCGCATCTATTTGCTCTGGTTCGATTTCGGGATAGCCGCCGACGGTTACTTCTTCTGGTTCGACGAGTACCCCGACGGCATGTATCCCGAGTATCACAGCAACGAGTGCGAGGTGCTCTACCTCAACACCACCAGCTCGGGCGGCCCGAGCGGCGAGTACATGCTTGCCGTGATCGCGCACGAGTTCGAGCACATGATACACTGGAAGTACGACGACAACGAGGCCCCATGGGTCGACGAAGGCATGGCCGAGCTGGCAATGTGGTTCTACGGCAATCCCGACAACATCTCGGGCTTCAATACCAATCCTGACAACAGCCTTGTCGTCTGGGACGGAACCTGGGCCGACTACATCAAGACCTACCTCTGGAGCCTCTACTTCTTCGAGAACTACGGGGGCCATCCGGGCGCCTATGCCGTGGTGCACGAGAGCGACAACTCGATACAGGGCTACGAGGATGTCTTGGACCTGCTCGGGTACCAGGAGGGTTTCGCTGACGTCTTCGCGGACTGGACCGTAGCCAACTTCCTCGACGACACCTCCATCGAGGATGGACGGTTCGGGTACGATGGAGACGAGCTGCCACCCTTCGGAGTATCGGGCACCTACTCGTCCTATCCGGCAGGCGGCGGCTACAAGCAGGTCAACCATTGGGCTGCGGACTACTACAGGTTCCAGGACCTCACCGACTTCGACAACCTGCTGCTGACCTTCGACGGTGACGACGGGAACGGCTTCGCGGTCTGGGGGCTCGTCCTTCACGACAGCTCGCTCACAGAGGTCCATCGCATGACCCTGGAACCCTCCACGCAGACCGGCTCCGTCTGGTTGACAGGCCTCTCCGATCCGTCGGACGAGGTGATCCTCGTGGTCGGCAGCGCGTCAAGCGCAGGGGGGTCCGGGTACTACTTCTGGGCCGAGGGCGTCCAGGGGCTGACTCCGGATACAGGGCCCGGGGTGGGCCGGCTGTCGCTGCACGCGTCGCCCAACCCGTTCGCCTCGACGGTGGCCCTGGAGCTGGAGTGGTCGGGAGGCTCGGTTACCGCAGCTCCTGCCGCCGGGATCTACGATCTCAATGGCAGGCTGGTTCGCGTGCTGCAGCCAGACCAGGCTGCCGATGGGGAAGCCAGCTTCCTCTGGGATGGCCGTTCGGCCTCGGGAGAGCTCCTGCCCGGCGGCCTCTACTTCGCCCGTGCAGGGCTGGAGGGCGCGACCACCGGCGCTTCCCTCATGCTGCTTCCCTGACCTCCGCCATGCTGCCGGCCCAGCTCTGGAACCGGTGCGGCGCGGCTCAGTAGATAAGACCGAGACGGTCCAGAGCCGGGATATGGAGGTCCTGCGTGAGCACTCATAGCCGGACCGGCAGCCACGTCGTCCCATCATGCGACAGCTTCTTCGCCGCCCATGGCCACCTGCGGGTTCCCGCCCTTGTCCAGTGGATGGCCACGCTGCGGTGCCGCATGTCCTGCGAGCACTGCCTGAGTGCCGGGGCCGGGCACGGCTTCGACGACATGCCCCTGGAAGACGCTCTGTCCCTGGTCGATCAGGTCGCTGCGATGGGTGTCAGGGAATTCCTGCTGACTGGCGGAGAGCCCCTGGCCAGGGAGGATCTGACCGAGATCATCGCCTTCCTCGGAAGCAGGGGGGTGTCCTGGTCTCTCAACACTGCCGTGATGCCGACACCCGAGCAGAGATCCGCCATGCAGAGCAGTCCTCCCGGCTTCGTCGCCGTCAGCCTGGACGGCCCGGAGCACGTTCACGACCGCTTCCGGGGCTGTCCGGGGGCCTGGGGCGAGGCCATGGAGGCCATCCGCTTCTTCAGCAGCATCCCAGGGGTGAGGGTCTGCGCGGGCACGACGGTTACGACGCGCAACCTGGACCATCTGGAGGAGACGTTCGGGCAGGTCGTAGCTAGCGGCGCGGACCAGTGGGGCATACACCTGCTGGTGCCCGAGGGCCTCGCTGCGTTTCGCGGGGACCTCTTCCTCTCGGCCCGGCAGCTCGAGAGGCTGATGCGCCTGGTGGAGCGCAAGCGGCGCTGGTTCCCGGTGGAGCTGGCGGACGAGACGGGCTACCTCGGCGACCTGGAGCCTCTGGTGAGAGAGCTCCCTCTGTCCTGCGGAGCGGGCAGGTCCGGCTGTGTCGTGCTTCCCGACGGGGAGGTGGTGCCATGTACCACCCTGGATCGCTCGACCAGCGCGGGCAACATCGGGGACAGACCTCTCGAGGACATCTGGCAGACCGGCTTCGCCGAGCTAAGGAGCTGGAGGCCCGAAGGGGAGTGCGCGTCCTGCCGCTACGCTCCGGCCTGCCGGGGCGGCTGCTGGCTCCAGCGAAGGGCAGGGAGGCAGTGCCTGAAGCAGGTCTGGGAGGCCCCGGGGAGGCTCGGGAGAGCTTCCAGCCTGGCGATATGCCTGGGAGGCCTGCTGGCGGCAGGAGTCGCCGAGGCGGAGGAGGAGCGCCTGGTCGAGGCTGGCCCGGTTGCAGGTGAGAGTGGATTGCTTCAGGGTCGGGACACAGATCCGCTGTTCCTCGACCGGCTCATCCTGGACTACTACCTGGGGCTGGCAATGCCGGAGCTGGAATGGGGTCAGGGGTATCAGCATCCAGCCGATGATCCGGGGTGGCGGCTCTACTCGGCCTTCGTCAGCGGCACGCTTCCCGGGGATCTGGACGCCAGGTGCGAGATGGTGCTGCGTGCGCTGCAGACCGGGCAGAGGTCCCTGTCTCTGGCGGCCATGGCCTGGAGGGCGCTCTGCGAGCCGATACTGGTCTCGGATGAGATGCCGGAGTACGACTGGCTGGAGAGGGAGTTGCTCCAGGGGACCCTGTCGGAGCTGGGCGGAACGGGCACGGCCTGGCGACGGGAGATACTGCGGGACGACCTCGACCCCTACCTCGCCATGGACAGACTGGAGTCCAGACCCTTTTTCCTTTACAGCAAGGCCGGCCCGAGGCCCGGGGACGTCGAACGCTACATGCTGTCCCGGGACCTGGAGGCCGAGCGCTGGGGAGCTGCTCCCGACTCGGCATGGGCAGAGCTGACCGCGGAGGACTTCGCGGAAGCCCATCCATGGGCGGAGCAGTTGCAGCTCCGGTTCCGGTCGAGAGGCGACGGCTCCATCACGCTTGTCTCGGCTGGTCGTGAGATGACCCTGCGGTGTCCGGACGGGCCTTTCAGCATGGGCGTCTTCGATCACGTCAGGGCCAACGGAGAGGTG
>JAFGKQ010000216.1 GCA_016928495.1 Candidatus Fermentibacterales bacterium | reverse complement strand
CCTCGGGAGAGGTGTCGACGTGAGCCAGCAGGCCTATCACCGGAGAGCCCGGACGGGCAGACGGCGGCGCCGGCATCCGGGCGTAGAGGACCCCGCTGTCCGAGAGCCTCACACCTTCGAGTCCCAGTGAGCGGAGCTCTCTCTCGAGATCCTTCTGGAACTCCATCTGGCAAGCCGTTGAAGGAACGGCCCGGCTCGTCTCGCAGGAGGTGGTCTCCATCCTGGCGTACCGTACGAACCTCTCTAGCAGTGTCCTGTTGGACAACGGTTCTCCTTCCTGTCCTTTCTGGCGGGATCGCCATTTTGTATACTGGCGTGATCTCACGGTCTTTCATCGTCCGACCCGGCCCGAAGAGCCGGCGGGGGCAGAGAATATGCACCAGTTCCTGACTCTGGTCGAAGTCGCCGAGAAGCTCGGCCTGCAGGTACAGGAGACCCGGAAGCTCCTTACTCGAAGCGGGATCACCGGAAGGCTCGTGCAGGGGATCGAGATGTTCCCGAGGGCCGAGGTCATCCACTGGCTCGAGCAGATCCTGGGCGAGGTGTCCCAGAAGAGGCTGTCGGAGATCGACCGCGCCAGCGGCAGCAGGACGGGCCTCAGCCCGCGGAGCCATATCGTGGCGCCGCTCCTCAGGAGCAACCTCGTCTGCACCTGCCTCGCGGCGAACACGAGACCGTCACTCCTCAGGAAACTGGCCTCCCTCGCCGTGAGCACCGGGAAGGTCTACGACGAGCAGCACCTCTACGATCTCCTCGAGGAGCGCGAGAGACTCTGTTCCACTGCCCTGACGACCGGCGTGGCCATACCTCATCCCAGATGTCCGCACGACCTCTACGTCGAGGACGAGGTGCTGCTGCTGGCGCGTACGGCCCACCCCATACCCTTCGGTGCCGAGCGGGGCTCGCTGACATGGCTGTTCTTCCTGATAGTCTGCGGGGATCCGGGAATGCACCTCCAGATACTGGCGAGGCTGAGCATGCTGCTGCGGAACCCTTCGATGACAGAGGCGGTCAGAGAGGCGGAGTCCGAGGAGGACATCCTGAGAGCGGTCGAGGATTGCGAGACGGAGATGCTCTGCTCCGTCGCGAGGGAACCGGACAGGGCGTCAGGCAGATCGGGGGGGCGTTGAGCAGATTCAGAAACAGGAGCGTTCTGTCCATAAGGGACATGGACAGGGAGGACCTGACCGAGGTCATGGAGGTCACGGGTCAGGTCAAGTCCGGCATGCACGGGAGCTTCCTCGAGGGCTCGACCATCGCTCTCCTCTTCTTCGAGCCGTCCACCAGGACCAGGCTCTCCTTCGAGTCCGCGGTGCTCCAGAGGGGCGGCAGGGTCGTGGGGTTCGGAAGCCCGGAAGCCTCATCCCAGAGCAAGGGTGAGACCTTCGTGGATACCATCAGGACCGTCACCGGGTACTGCGACGCCATGGTCATAAGGCACCCGGTCGAGGGCTCGGCAAGGCTCGCTTCCGAGGTAGCGAGCGTTCCGGTGGTCAACGCTGGCGACGGGGCGAATCAGCATCCCACGCAGACGTTCCTCGACCTGTTCACCATTCGCGAGCAACTGGGCGATATCGACGGGCTGCATGTCGGCATGATGGGCGACCTCAAGTACGGCCGCACGGTCCACTCGCTGGCAACGGCCCTGCGGCTGTTCGGAGCGGAGATCACTCTGATCTCGCCCCCTACCCTGCGGATGCCGGCTCACATCCTTGCGGAGCTGACCGCCGCCGGGATCCGCTGCCGCGAGATAGAGCAGCCGGAGGAAGCCGGGCGCAACCTCGATGTGCTCTACATAACGCGCATACAGAGGGAGCGGTTCGGAGACCCGCAGGAGTACGAGAGCGTCGCCCACTGCTACAGGGTCACGGCATCCACGATAGATGCGCTGGGTGGAAAGGTCAGGGTCATGCATCCCCTGCCGAGGGTCGACGAGATCGCTGAGGAGGTAGACCGGATGCCCAACGCCATCTACTTCGAGCAGGCTCACAACGGAATACCCACCAGACAGGCGCTGCTGGGCCTCGTGATGGGAGGTCTCGCGCATGACTGAGAGAGCCTACAAGGTCTACGCCATCGAGAACGGCACCGTGATAGACCATATCCCCACCCCCCTGGCCCTGAAGGTGGTCAGAGTGCTTGGCCTCCACGGCGAGGGGATTCTCACCATAGGCATCGGCTTCTCCTCCAAGAAGATGACCAGCAAGGACATAGTCAAGGTCGAGAACAGGGAGCTCTCCCCGGAGGAGACCAACATGATCGCCCTGATTGCTCCCGACGCCACCATCAACATCATCAAGGACGGCAGGGTCGCGGAAAAGCGCAGGATCTCGCCTCCTGACGAGGTTCGCGGCATCATGACCTGCCCCAACCCGAACTGCGCGAGCAACAGGCTCGGGGCTGTCTCCCTGTTCAGGCTGGAGGTTCCGGAGCAGGTCCTCTACAGGTGCCACTACTGCGAGAGAGCCGCCATGGCGGAGCCCGACCTGATCGTGCTTCCGCCCCGCTAGAAGATGCCGGCAGGGGAGCCTACGCCGGCAACGGACGGGCGCATCCTCGAGAGGGCGGATGCTCCCGCTCTGGTTGCCGCGATGCTCATCGCCCTGGTCATGCTGGGCATGTTCTCCGGCATGCCCGTTCACGGCGATGCGGCCGCCTACGGCTACAGGAGCGCGGTCTGGATGGCCGAGAACGGCCTTCAGCCGGTCCCCGCCGGGG
>JAFGKQ010000215.1 GCA_016928495.1 Candidatus Fermentibacterales bacterium | reverse complement strand
CGTTTCCGGCTTCACCGACCTCTCGGAGCGGCTCGCGCAGTGCGGCAAGGCAGGCACCGAGGAGCTCACCGAGATCCTCAACAACTGCTTCGAGAAGATGCTCGGGACCATTCGGGCGCATGAGGGAGTGGTGCTGGGCTTCGCCGGGGACTCGGTCACGGTCCGCTTCGCCGATGCATCGGAGGCCACCGCCTGCGCGGAGGGGCTCATGAGCGGGATGGGCGAGATGGAGGCGGTGCGGACCTCCGTCGGGCAGCTCAGCATAGGGGCCAAGATCGTGATAGGCAGGGGGTCCTGGCGCGAGATCATCGTGGGTGACTCGCGCAAGGCCGACCTGGTCCTCGCGGGCGACCTGGTGTCCCGCATCGCGGAGCGCGAGGAGACGGCGATCGCGGGCGAGATCCTGACGGTCGAGTCGGGGGCGCGGGTCTTCCCCGAGCCGGACGGCGTGCCCCGGGTCCCTCCGGAGGCCCTGGTCGTCCCGGGAAGCGGCGATATCGGCGGGGAGCACCGGGCCGTCTCGATCCTGTTCGTGGACGTCAGGCGCCGCGAGGAGGGCGATCCGGGCTTCGGGCTTCTCCAGGGCGTCTACCTCGCTCTGTCGGACACGGTCTCGTCCCGCGGAGGGGCCATTCACTCCCTGGACAGCATCCATCCCCAGGGATGCAGGATCATGGCGCTCTTCGGGGCGCCCCTCTCCCACTCGGACGATCCCATGCGCGCCGTGCTCTGCGGCCTCGAGATGAAGCAGCGGCTCCAGGCCTTCCCGGGGCTCCTCGTCAGGTGCGCCGCCGGGATGGGCTACGTCTACGCCGGCACCATCGGCGACGCCTGGCGCAGGCAGTACACGGTCATCGGAGACGCGGTGAACACCACCGCCAGGCTTGCCGGAACCGTCGAGCCCGGTGACTTCGTCGTATCCGGCGACATGCGCAGCAGCACCCTCGAGCAGCTCGAGCTCGAGGAGCTTGACCCCGTCAGGGTCAAGGGCAAGGAGGAGCCCCTGGCGCGCTTCAGGCCCCTCAGGAAGTTGGGGGCAAGGACCTTCAGGTTCGGGTTCGTGGGCAGGGAGCGGGAGCTGGCGGATTTGCAGGCAGTGGTGGAAGCCCGAGGAGTGGCCCTGATCACCGGCGAGGCGGGCTCGGGCAAGACCAGGCTGCTCGACGAGCTGGGCACGAGGCTCCGCAAGGCCGGCTACTCCGTCCTGCGCGGCAGCTCCGCGGAGCTCGGGCCGGCCTACCCGCTGCTCGGCTCGATGGTCGCCTCAGCGGCCGGGATGGACCCGGCCGACGCTCCCTCCGTGCGCAGGGAGAAGCTCAGCTCCTGCATCGAAGGCCTCGGGGGCCCCGGAGACGGCCTCAGGCGTCGGGAGGTGTTCCTGGGCAGGATGCTCTTCTCCCTCGACTACCCGCCCTCGATCTACGACAACCTGACCCCGGCTCTGCGGGCGGACAACCTGCTCGAGGCCGTCGTGCTCTTCGTGAACGCCCAGGCGAAGCCGGTCGCGCTCCTGCTCGAGGACCTGCACCTCAGCAAGCCCGGGGAGATCGAGGCGATCACCCGGGCGACCAGGAAGCTGCTCCTCCGCTCCGGGGGCAGCGGCGTCTCCGTGGTCGCGTCCAGGAGGCCCCACACCGGAGGAGTGGAGCCCTTCGAAGGGCTCGATGCCGCGGGGCTGACGCTCGGCGGCCTTGGTCAGGAGGCCGCGGAGGCTCTGCTAGCCGAGATCCTGAGCGGCAAGCCCCTCCATCCGGACGTTGCCGGGCTGGTCGAGGAGAAGGCCGGCGGCAACCCCTTCTACCTGGTCCAGTTCATGCTCTACCTGATCGAGAAGGGCCTGATAGGGGAACAGGGGGGACAGTGGGTCGGGTCCGGATCCTTCTCGGACGAGGCCCTTCCGGAGAACGTCTTCTCGATGATCATGGCCAGGATCGACCGCCTGGAGGAGAGGGCCCGGGAGTCCCTGAAGGTGGCCAGCGTGATAGGCGCCGAGTTCACGGAGGAGGTGGTGCGAAGCGTCCTCCACAGGGAGGTCCGCGGCGACCTCGACCAGAGCGCGGTTGCAGGCCTGACCTACCTCTCTTCCCTTAGCGAGCTCGAGTACATCTTCTCCCACCTCCTGATCAAGGACGTCGCCTACGACTCGATACTCAGACGCAGGAGGAAGGCGCTTCACGGAGACGTTGCCGGGGTGCTCGAGGCGAGGGCGGACGAGGCCGGCGCGGACATAAGCCCTGTGCTGGCATACCACTACCGGGAAGCGGAGAACTGGCCGAAAGCGCTGGACTACGCCATCCGATCGGGCAGGAAGGCAAAGGAGGAGTACAGGAACGAGGAGGCCATCGGCATCTTCTCCTCCGCAGCCTCGATGATCGAGCGGCACCTGCCGGACAGGATCGAGGAGATGCATGCCTGCTACAGCAACCTGGGATCGCTCCAGGACACCATCGGGGACTACGACTCGGCAATAGCCAGCTACGAGAGATCCCTGGAGTTCGCTTCGGACCCCGTGGAGAGGGCGGTCGCCCTGGAGTCGATAGCCGGGATGCACTTCACCAGGGGAGACCTGGACGGAGCAGAGTCGCTCATGGTCGAGATAGAGGGGCTCCTCAGGGACGGGGATCCCGCGCACGACGCCGTGAGGGCGAGGATAGGCGACTTCCGTGCCTGGTCCTACGGGGTACGGGGCATGCTGGACAGGGCCATGCCCGAGGCGGAGAAGGCCCTCTCGATCGCGCAGGCACTTCCTACGGGCGAACGGAAGAACAGGAGGGTGCTCGGGCACGCCTACAACACGATGGCTACCGTCCACTACGCTGCCTCCGACTACCAGAGGGCCCTCGAGTACTACCACAGGGCCCTCGAGATAGCGCGGGAGCTCGACAGCCCGCGCGAGGTGGCGGTCACCCAGGGCAACATCGGCCTGGTCTACAACTGCATGGGAAGGCTCAGGGAGTCCGTCCTGGCGATCGAGCGGCAGATGCAGATCTCGCAGGAGCTGGGCGACAGGCTGATCGTGGCATCATCCCACGGAGAGCTGGGAAGCGCTTACAAGCCCCTGGGCGAGATCGAGAAGGCCCTGAGCCACGCGAAGAGCTACCTGGCCATCTCCGAGGAGCTCGAGTCGGCACACGACGTTCTGATCGCGAACGGCTACCTCGGCGGGATCTACGTGGACACGGGGGAGCTGGACAGGGCCAGGGAGCACGCAGAGGTCGCTCTCGAGCTGTCTCGTGGGTCGGGCTTCGAGCGCGAGATGAGGACAGCCCTCTACGTCCTGGGCAAGGTCTCCTACCGGGAGGGCGATCTCGACCGGGCAGTCGAGCTGCTCGAGCAGGCCGTCGAGGTCTGCCGGAAGCTCAACGACCGCGAGATCTTCCCCGAGATCCTGTGGTGGCTGGGGGAGACGGAGATCGACAGGGGCAACCTGGAGAGGGCCGCGGCCTGCCTGGACGAGTCGATGGCCATTTCCCTCGAGACCGGCTCGAAGGTCACTCAGGCCGAGACCGGAACGGGGCTGGGAAGGCTCTACGCGGCCAGGGGCGAGACAGACAGGGCGGTGGAGGCCCTCGAGCGTTCCATGGCCATCTGCGAGGAGACGGGCATGAGGCTATGCCTTGCCTCGGCCTGCCGGAGGCTGGGTGAGGTGCTGGAGGCCCTCGATGGCCAGGAGCAGAGGGCCCGGGAGCTACTGCGCCGGTCCGAGCTCCTCAGGCGCGAGATGGGCCTGCCGTAGCCGGGAAGCTCTAGTCGGGGCTGGTCCCGTCCCGGCAGAAGCCGCAGACTCCGTTTTCCATGCAGGACTCGCATGTGTATCCCCCGCACCTGCCGCACCGTACGAAGCTCTCTTCCACCTCCCGGAATGCCTGGAGAAGGGTCCTGTCGTCCCTTCTCTCCTCCATTCTCTCCTCTTGCTCCACCACGGACCGCTCCGCGGCGTCGCCGAGGTACTGCCCGATGATCGGGATCCTGTGGAGCGTGCTCCAGATCAGGTCGCGAAATCCCCAGAAGATGCCGGACCTGACCGCCTCGGAGGCCATGTTGCCCGTGACCCTGTACTTCCTCCTTGTCCTGAACTCCCTGTCGCAATAGGGACAGAAGAAGATGTAGGGCCGCCTGTCCCCGATGGTGTCGTCCTTCAGGTCATCACTGATCGATCTCCCGCTCCGGTCCGCCCAGCGCCCGCCCAGTGCTATCTTCCTGAGTGCCTTGTCCATGCTGCGACCCCCAGACTGCTGACCCCAGTCGAGGGGCGACCCACCGGGGATATCCAGTGCCACCACAGACAGCATAGGGCAGCGGCCTGCCCGCCGCAATGCCCGGCGTGGGCAGCAGCCATGACCATGATCCCCGATGGTGCTATCCTCTGGTGCTGCAGCCCGAACCGAACGGAGGCGCGATGAGCGGCAAGGCCCTGTCCGCCAGGGACCATCCGGTAGCCTGCTTCCTCGCCATCACCTACGCGCTGTCCTGGCCGCTGTTCGTGCTGGTGCTGTGGGTACTTCCCGACAGCATGCTGCTCCAGGGGTCCCTTGGCGCCATCGCCGTGTTCGCTCCGGCCCTGGCCAGCATGATCGTGTCGGGGCAGGAGAGGCCGGAAGGGGTCCCGGGTCGACCCGGTCAGGCGCTGGCCAGTTTCCTCGGAACCTGGCTCGTCGCGTGGATCGCCGCTGTGCTGGTGACCCGGGGAGCCAGCGGCTCCTCCATCCATCCGGGCAGGGTCGCGTTCGCAGGTCTTGTCTCGGTTCTCCCGGCCTTCATGGTCTCCAGGGCCTTCTCGAGCGTCCGCGGGATCAGGGAGCACTTCAGGACGCTGCTTCTTCCCCGGGGCAACCCGCTCTGGTACCTGTTCGCGCTTCTCGCAGTCCCCGCCGTTCAGCTCGCGGGCTTCGGCATCACCGTGCTGATCGAGGGCGGGAGCGGCCCGGTGTCGCGGCAGGGCCTCTCGTTCGACCCCCTGATGGCCCTGCCGCCGTTCCTCTACGGCTTCCTGTTCGCGGGGGGCATCAACGAGGAGAGCGGCTGGAGGGGCTTCGCGCTCCCAAGGCTCCAGAGCCGCTACTGCCCTCTCTGCGCCGGACTAGTAGTGTGGCTCTTCTGGGCCCTCTGGCACCTCCCGATGGACCTGGCATCGGGCGACCCCCGGGGTGAGATACTGCTGAACAGGCTGTACTACAACGTAGTATGGTCCATCCTGTTCATGTGGGTGTTCAACAGGACCCGGGGCAGCATCCTGGCCCCGGCTCTCTTCCATGCCTCCATGAACGTGATGGGCGCCATGCTGCCCCGAACGGACGCGGCGGCGGTGCTGTTCGGGCTGCTGGCGGCGAGTGCGATATCGATCGACAGGATGTGGCGGAGGCTGCCGCCCGGCCACGCAGCAGCGCGCGGGGGGAGAACGGGATGAAGAGGATAGGGCTGATCGGCGGCACGGGTCCGGAGGCAACGCTGGACTACTACGCCGGCATCACGTCCGGGGCGCGGAACAGGCTCGGGCACCTGCAGTACCCGGAGATCATCGTCTACAGCGTGAACATCGGGCAGCTCGTGGAGCTGTTCGAGGCGGCTGACACGGACGGGGTCGCGAATCTGCTGCTGGAGAAGCTAGAGGCGCTCCACGGGGCCGGGGCGGATTTCGCGGCGATAGCTGCGGTCACCCCCCACATGGTCTTCGGCGAGCTTGCCGCCAGGTCCCCCCTGCCGATGCTGAGCATCGTGGAGGCGACCTGCGAGAGGGCAAAGGGAGTCCGACTCGAGCGCATCGGGCTCATGGGCACCGGCTTCACCATGGCGTCGGACTTCTCTCAGGAGCCCTTCCTGCGGGAGGGCATGACGGTCGTGCTCCCGCGGCAGGACGAGCGGGAGCTGATACACGCGAAGATCGTGGGCGAGCTGGAGTCCAGGATCATCAGGGAGGAGACACGGCAGGCGTTCCTCGGGATAGCCTCCAGGATGATGCGCGAGGACGGCATCGACTCGCTCGTGCTGGGCTGCACCGAGATACCGATCATCCTCGACCGCGACTACCTCGAGATACCGTTCCTGAACGCGGCGGCCATACACGTCGAGGCCATACTGGATCACTGCCTGGCGAAGTGAGGTGGCGTAGAATGGACATGATCCCCATCAGGCTCGGGTTCAGCACCAGCTACCTTCTGCGCGGAGGCTCGGTGGTCGTCGTGGACTGCGGGATCACCCGGCAGGCCGGGCGGTTCGCCAGGGGCCTCGAGAAGCAGGGCTTGGCGCCCGGCGATGTCGAGCTCATCATCCTCACACACGGGCATTCCGACCACGTCGGCTCGGCAGCGGCGATCAGGCAGCTCACCG
>JAFGKQ010000214.1 GCA_016928495.1 Candidatus Fermentibacterales bacterium | reverse complement strand
TCCTTTGCGCGGACACGACTATCGAAGGCTCCACCGCGGCAGGGGGCAGACTCGCCTGGAGCAGCGACGGGCAACTCCTGGCGTGCGGGACCCAGGGCGCCGCGCTCTTGCTGGATGCCTGCGACCTGAGCCTGATCAGGAAGATCGAGCCGGAGCATGACCAGGTGAACTGCCTGGAATTCGGGCCGGGCGACTTCCTGCTCGCCGTTCTCTCCGTCGGGAAGGTGACTCTGGTGGACCTCCGCGACGGCAGTGAGATGGATCTCAGGAACTGGGACACCGGAGGCTACCGCTCGTGCTCCGCAGTGGGCTTCTCGGCAACCGGAGACCGCCTGATCGCCGTCAGCCAGTCCGGATCGATCTGGCTCTGGACCCCGTAATTGTTAATTGGGGACATGGATAATTGGGGACATGCACCATTTTCCTGTCGGGACCCTCTCTGTCCCTCGGTTGGCCAGGAAAGAAGTTCATGTCCCCGATTATCTGTCCCTCGGCTGACCAGGAAAATAGTGCGTGTCCCCAATTAGATGGAGGTACAGGGGTTGATCAGGGTCGTGCTTCCTGGCTTGCGCGGGCTGCTTGTGCCTGCGATCGCCCTGAGCCTGGTCGCTTCGTGCGGTTCCGTCGGGCCCGACCCGGCGTCCTCCCGCGATGCGCCCCGTCTTCTCGCGGTCGACTCGCTGGATGTCAGGGCGGCGCTGTCCCCCGGGCTGCCTGCCGGGCATCTCCTGGTCTCGGGTGCTTCCTTCACTCCCGCCGGTGACGTGCTGGTGCTCGAATCGATGACCGGAGCGCTGTTGCTCTTCTCCCGTCATGGAGACCTGCTCTCGAGGGCAGGGGGCCTCGGGGCCGGGGACGGCTACTTCAGATGGCCTTCATCGCTCGCCGTGTTCCCGGACGGCTCGGTCACCGTAAGCGATGGCGAGAGGCAGACAATAGAGCTGTTCGATGACTCGCTACGCCACCTGGGGCGAAGGGAGTTCCCGGAGGGCGGGACCCCCCTCGACATATCCCCGGGGCTGGACGGATCGATCCTGGGTAGGATACTCGAGGTGACGCAAGGCCCGGAAGGAGAGCCTGCCGTCAGGGTCCTCACCGGCCTGTGGCTCGAGGCCGGTTCCTCCCCAGACGTGGTCTACATGTCCCTGCCCTGTGATGTCAGGCCGCTGGACGATGGGAGTATCGAGCTCGAGATACCCATGATGCGGTCGCGCTGCGACCCAGACGGCAACGTCTATTGCCTGACCGCCTCTCCCGAGGGATACAGGCTGCTGGGCTTCCGGCCGGAGGGGGAGGCATTCATGTCTGCCTCCGTCGACGTAGAGCCCGTTCGAAGAAGCCTCGAGGAGATCGAGTCCTCCATCGTCTTCAGAGTGGAGAGGAGCGACGGATCGGGCGCCCCCGCACAGGTCGATCTGGCGAGGCTGGATGCCCGACCATGGGTCAATGCCGCCCTTGCGCTTGCCGTGGACTCCCTGGGCAGGGCATGGGTGCTCCTCGGATCCGGCGAAGAGCCAGTCTTCCACGTCTACGATGGCTCCTGCGAGAGGCTGCTGGAACCGGCATGTCCGGGGCTATGGACCGACGGTTTCGTGGAGCCTGGCCTCAGCTTCCGCTACGGCGGGATGCTGGCCTGGCGGCGGACACCCACTGAGCGACCTTTCGTCTACATGCTCGAGACTGCCGACTGAGCGGAGCAGCCTGCTCCCGCTACTGGAACCTCTCGGCTATCCACTGGCAGATGGTCTCCGGGAAGCCCCGTATGAAGTGGCTCTCGAGGGCCGCGTACTCCTCGACGCTTCCGGCCACCGCCTCCTGGAAGAGGTGGTTCGCGCCCTCCACCACGATCACGGCATGGTCCGGATTGCCCGTCAGGGCAAGCTCCATCGGCCCCGCGTTCGCGTCTATCGTCACCTGGCAGTCCAGACTTCCGTAGAGCGCAAGAACCGGGCAGGCGACGCGGGATATGTCCAGGGCGGGATCACGGGAGAGGAAGCGCAGGAACCACGGGGAAGAGATCTCGGCGATGGACTGCTCGACAGCGCTGTCGATGTAATCATCCAGATCCTCCCCGAGCGCCTCGATCTGCTCGGGGGGAAGGTCTTGCAGCTCCTGCATCATCTGGGTCCTGAACAGGGAGTCCAGGCCGGACAGGTCCTGACCCCCGAGGACCATGTCCATGATCGCTCTCTGACTCTCCAGCCTTTCTGCGGTCTGCTCCTCGGACAGCCCGGCGAGCTCCGAGAGCTTCGCGATCTGACTGAGCAGGACATCGTAGCCGCTGATCGAGGGTCCTGCCATGCTCACGACGAAGGCCACATCCTCCGGGCGCTCGGCTGCAAGCATGAAAGCGGTGTTGGAGCCCTCGCTGTGGCCCAGCACTCCGACCTTCCCGGAAGCGATAGAGGAATCCGCCAGCATGTAGTCGAGCATCAGCGAGGCGTCTGCCGCGAAGAGGGAGTCGGTGACGGGAACCCCGCCACCCGTTGATCCTCCGACTCCGCGGTCGTCGCAACGAAGGACCGCTACTCCGCTCCTGGTCAGATGATCCGCCAGCACTCCGAACACCCTGAAGCCGAACACCGCCTCATCCCTGTTCTGTGCTCCGCTGCCGGTCAGCAGGATGACCCCGGGGAACGGGCCAGCGCCCTCGGGCAGGGTGAGCGTGCCCGCCAACTGGAAGCCGGCTCCCTCGATGATCACGTCCCTGCTAGCGTACGGGAGAGGAGCCACATCGGCAACGGCGACCCTCGACAGGGCGAAACTGCCCTCGGCTCCTCCCTGGGTGAAACTCCCCGAGATGTTGTCTCCCGAGAGGACGCCCGCGAACCTGGCGGTCCCGAGATTCGAGGGGAGATCGAAGCGGACGCTGTCCCCCCGGAGCGCAACACCGACCAGCGGCAATCCGAAAGCGCTCTGCTCCGGTATGTCTATCGTTGCCTGCAGGGTCTCCCCGGCGCCGAGGAAATCCACCTTCACCTGGAGGCTGATCCCCGCAACATCTATCCTGCCCTCCCATGTCCCGATCAGGTCGAGCTCGGTCGGAGTCTCCCCACCGCAGGCGGAGAGCGACAGAACCGCTGCGGAGACGGCAGCGGCGACTGGTCCCAGGAGCTTGTTCATCTTCATCAGCCCTCTTCTCTCTGAATGCGCGGCTCACAGTGTCGATGGCAGAGACTAGCGAAAGAGCGGACGAGGGACAATACGCCGGTCGGTCCCGGGCTGCCGCAACAGGCTCTACATTCCCCAGAGGTGCCCCGTATGCACCGGGACTCCCTGCAGCTTGAGATAGTAGAACAGCTG
>JAFGKQ010000213.1 GCA_016928495.1 Candidatus Fermentibacterales bacterium | reverse complement strand
TCTGGCCACGATCTGGCTGACCAGGTCCCTCTGCCTGCTCACCAGCCCGGCTATGGCGTTCCTGTACTCCTTGTACCTGTTGGACGTCCTGCCCACCGGACCGCTGATGATCAGGGGCGTCCTCGCTTCGTCCACCAGCACGCTGTCCACCTCGTCGACTATCGCGAAGTGGTGCCCCCGCTGCACGCGGTCCCGGAGCCTGACCGCCATGTTGTCTCTCAGGTAGTCGAAGCCGAACTCGTTGTTAGTGCCGTAGGTGACATCGCAGTCGTACTGGGCGCGCCTCTCGTCCGGCGTCATGCCGGTCTGGATGCAGCCAACCGTCAGGCCGAGCATCTCGAAGATCCTGCCCATCCACTGGGAGTCGCGCAGCGCGAGGTAGTCGTTGACGGTTACGAGGTGCGCTCCCGCTCCGACCGGAATCGGCTGGCCACCATCCTCCGAGGGTGGGGGAATCGGCTCGAAGGTCCAGCCCGAGGGGTCGTCGCCCCACAGCTCCGAGGCCCGCGCGATCCACTCTCCGGACAGAACCAGGGCGTTCAGGTAGAGCGGCATTACCGCGACGAGGGTCTTGCCTTCGCCCGTCGCCATCTCGGCGATCCTGCCCTGGTGAAGGACGACGGCTCCGATGAGCTGAACGTCGAACGGGACCATGTTCCATTCCAGGTCATGGCCGGTCACCTGCCAGCTCCTGCCCACCATCCTGCGGCATGCTTCCTTCACCGTCGCGAAGGCCTCGACCATGATGTCATCAGGAGTCTCGCCTGCAGCCAGACGTCTGCGGAAGAGAGCGGTCCGCTCCCGAAGCTGCTCGTCCGTCAGTGTCAGCAGCCCGGAGTGCTCATCGTTGATGGGAGCCACGTATGGCTGCAGCGCTGAGATGTTCTTGCGCTGCCTGTCGCCCAGCAACAGCCGCGATAGCTTCCCGAGCAATCCGCTCACCTCTCCCGGTCACACAGGAGCCCGACTCCCGCCGCTATTCCCACAGCGTCGGCGGCCAGGTCTCCGATGTCGAAGCCGGAGCCGCCGATGGCAGCCCCGTCGAGTATTTCCTTGAGCAGGCCCGAAGCCGCGCATACGGCGCTGGCCGCTGCCAGGGCCTCCGCCTCCCCGCAACCCGAATCTACCAGCATCCGGAAGACCAGGACCAGCATGGCGCCGGCAAGCCTCCGGTGAGCCTGCCTGTCGCTGCGGGCCGCACCGGGGCTCTCCTGATCCGTCAGGCCGGCGCTGACGTAGTGACTCCGGCTCAGGAAAACGCCAGCGCCACTATCCCCGTCGACAGGCTTCCCCGAGCTCCCGGGCCACGGGGGCCTGGGAGCGGCGGTGCCCGCCACGAGGATCAGCAGAAGGCTAGCTGCCGGGAGAAGCGAAGGCCTCAACCAGCGCCGCCAGAGAGTCGGCTTCCAGAGCGATATCATCGGGAGCCTCCGGAATCGAGGAGACCTCGCGAAGCCTCGAGAGAGCGAGAGCGAGATCGCCATCCCGTAGAGCGGCTCTGCCCCCGGAGTACAGCGCCCATGCGAGGCTCCTCAGGGTGGCCGGGACGCGCCTGCACTCCACCGCCCTCCTGCACGCCCATATCCTTCTCTCGTGGTCCAGTTCCCTTCGGGCAAGCTCGGACGCGCATACCCAGTAGTGATAACCGCAACAGCCCGATAGGCGGATGGCGGAGAGCAGCGCCGAAGCCTCCCCGAGCATGCCCATCTCCATGTAGGCGTCGGCCAGCCTCGTCGAGGGCATGTCGCTGCCGGGCGGCCCCGGGCCGGCTGCAAGCAGGGCGAGAGCCAGCAGGCTGTCCGGCTCCAGCTCGGTCTCGAGGAGTATGGATAGCCAGAGAGCTGCGTCCGCCGCAACCGAGTCCCGATCCGAGGCAAGCAGTTGCAGCAGAGCCTGCGTCGAGACCCGGGGAAGCCCCAGCTCTCGCTCCGCTCTCGCCATCACGTACCTGCAATATCCTCCGCTCCCGTCCCTCAGCAGCGGTTCCAGGTCCAGGATCTCCCGGAACCTGCCCAGCCTGTAGAGAGCCCTCAGGTACTCGCCCAGGTAGAGCTCCGACTGAGGCCTCTCCGACCACGCCCGGAGAGCCGGTCCGAGAGCGCTGTCCGGCTCCTCGAGGAGGTTCCACGCCCAGGCGAGCCTCCAGAGCATGTAGCACGAGGCCCTGAGCGAGTCGGAGCGCACGACCGACGCGAGGTCCTCCGCGCCCTCTGCGATCCTTCCCTGCTCGAAGAGCGACTCCCATGAGGAAGACGAGCCCTGGACCAGAGCGGCGAGAAGCGGGAACAGCAGAACCAGGGAGTACGCGGCTACCTCTCCCCCGGTCAGGGCGTCCTGTCCGGGATGACCCCGCCGATGTTCAGCTGCAGCCGAAGGCTCTCGACCGGTCTCCAGTCCAGGAGCACCTCACCCATGAACTCCCTGGCCTCGGAGCCCCGCGAGAACAGCAGATGCTGCGCGACGCCAAGGCTCAGCTCGGCCCTCAGGTTGGTGGTCAGGTCGAAGCCGAGGACTCCGGTGTAGGCCCCCGTGGACCAGCTGCCGCTGGAACCCGTAGTATACCCGAGATAGACGCGGTGGGATATTGTCGGAACGAACCACTTGCTGCCGCTGTTGTCGTACAGGGTCAGACCGGATGGCTCGAGGCCGGGGAAGGCCTGACACAGGCCGGGCACGAGCAGGAGAAGGGCCATGGCCTGAGCCAGGAGACAAGAGGGCGCCTTTTTCAGGATCACGTTGATCACCTCCAGGTGGCCCATATTATCCGACAGGGACGCCCCGGAGGTCAACGCCCCCGAGGAGGAGGAATGGCGGAGAGGGTACTGGAGTTCGCTCCCAACGTCGTTTTCAGGGAAGAGCCGGGCGGGGCTATCCTCTTCGATGTCGACACCGGTGATGTCCGGGTGGTGGAGGGAGTCGCCTGGGGCATCTGTGCCCTCATAGAGCCGGGCACGACCAGGAAGAGCATACTCGAGGAGCTCCTGAGGCGATACCCGGGAGAGGAGAGCATCGAGGCGGACCTCGATGCCTTCCTGTCCGACCTGGACGAAGCGGGCCTGCTCCGGGGCCCCGCATCCTAGAGCCGGAGGAATGGCGGTGCCGGCCTGCCTCGCTCCCAGGAGCCTGAGCGTAATGGTGACCGGCAGATGCAACCTATCCTGCCCGCATTGCTCGGTGCTCAGCCACGGAGAGCTTCCGGGGGAGCTCGACCTTGCAGGCTGGAGAAGCGTCTTCGAGAGCCTCGCGGAGCTCAGGGTCCTCCAGGTCACGGTCACGGGCGGAGAACCGCTGATGAGGGAGGACTTCCCCGAGCTCTGGCGCATGCTGTCCCGGATGCCCTTC
Source organism: Candidatus Fermentibacterales bacterium (assembly GCA_016928495.1). GTDB lineage: Bacteria > Fermentibacterota > Fermentibacteria > Fermentibacterales > JAFGKQ01 > JAFGKQ01. The sequence goes on along the minus strand of JAFGKQ010000213.1, from coordinate 2,985 downwards.
CGGCTCTATCTGAACACGAACGCAACACTGCTCTCGGAACGGAGCGCGGAAGCCCTTGCCGAATCGCTCCCGAGGCTGGACTGCGTCATGACCAGTCTGGATGGCCCCGACTCATCCACGCACGACGCCATCAGGGGCGACGGGGCTTTCTCGAAGGCCATGAGCGGTACCGGCAGGCTTCGAGACCTCGGCGTTCCCTTCGGGTTCTACTGCACTGTCGTGACCCTGAACCGGGACAGGCTCGAGGAGACGGTCGAGCTGGCCCGGCAGAGCGGGGCGCGGTGGATCAGGCTCAACTACTTCGTGGAAGCCGGCCCTGGCTCTGAGAGCGGGCTTGCCATTCCACTCCGCGAGAGAAGGGAGATAGGCAGGCAGGTGCTCAGGCTTGCCCGCGCCCGGCCCGGCTTCGTGACCGGCACGGCGCTGCGCATGGAGGAATACGCCCTGGAGGTCGAGGCGGGCGGCGGAAGGCCGCGTGGACTGCCTTGCGGAGCAGGCCTGGACAGACTGGTCATCCTGCCGGACGGCTCCGTTGCCCCCTGCGACCACATTCCCCACGTCATCCTCGGGCACATCCTGCGTGATAGCCTCGAGGACATCCTGAGCGGCATTGCTGCAAGGGAGTTCAGGGCGATCGTGGAGGCCAGGTCAGCAGCCCGGGAAGGCCCCTGTGCCGAATGCGCCTGGTTCGATGTCTGCCAGCCGGGCTGTCCGGTCCAGTGGTTCGCAGCGGCGCCGGTATGTGATCAGGTTTTCGGCGCTCCGAGGCTGGACTGCCTGAAGAGCTACATCGAAGGTGGGCGGCAGGGGGAATGACGCCGCTGACCTGCCTGTACTACAGCGTCACCCGGGGCTGCAGCCTGGCCTGCGCACACTGCTGGGTGGACTCCACGTCGAGACGGGGGGGGTTCAGGACCTGGCCGAGAGACAGGGAGGAGCTGACTCCCGCGGAGTTCGGCGATCTCCTGGACCAGGCGCTCGGGCTGGGTCTCGAGAGCGTGAAGTTCACCGGAGGAGAGCCGCTGATCAGGAGCGATTTCCCGGACCTCTACTACGAGGCGGCTCGAAGGGGGCTCTCGACATACGTCGAGACCAGCGGCACCGTTGTTCCCGACGGCCTGGCCGATCTCTGGCGATCGCATCCGCCCGATCACGTGTCGTTGAGCCTGGACTCCTGGCGGAAGGAGGAGCATGACCGCTTCAGGGGAAGGCAGGGCGCGTTCGAGAGAACCCTCTCGTTCGCCGGCATGCTCCGGGACCTCTCCGTTCCGTTCCAGGTCATATCCATGCTGCTCGGCACGGACGGCATCTGGCTGGACAGCGTGGCCTCCAGGGCGGAGTCCCTGGGCGCGTCGTCGCTCAAGTTCAACAGCCTCGGGCCTCTGGGCAGAGCGGCCGGTCTTCGCAGCAGAGCCTATTCCGTGCAAGAGGTGAAGGCTACGATCCAGCTCAACGCCTGGATCGAGCGACGATACTCCCGCTCGGTCCACTTCTCCATCCCGCCGGCGTTCATCGCGGCAGGCAGGCTCCCGTTCGCGGGGAGTTGCTCGGTCACCACCAACCTGGGTCTCCTGCCCGACGGGAGAGCGTCGCCGTGCGGCGTGGGGCTGATAGAGCCCTCGCTCGTCGCCGGGGACGCCAGGTCGGAAGGCCTGGATGCCGTCTGGAGTGGCTCCACCCTTCTCCGCAGCATCCGTGAGACCGTGCCTGATCGGCTGCGGGGCATCTGCTCCAGGTGTCTCCTCAGGAATGCCTGTATGGGCTACTGCCTGGCCGAGAACTACTGCCTCACGGGCAGGCTCGACTCCCCGAGCCCGTTCTGTGCTGTCGCCGACGAGGCAGGTCTCTTCCCTCCCACGAGGCTGGTCCCGCGGTGATGCCGGAGAGAACCAGCAGGGCCGCCAGGGCCCAGATGGCAGCGCTGCGGGGCAGAGGCCTCCTGGTTCACGCCTCGAGCGCGCTGGTCGCGGGCAGGGCGCTTCTCTTCCTGGCGCCATCCGGAGGCGGCAAGAGCACCCTGGCCGGGAGGCTGCACGTCATGGGGCATCAGGCGATGGGTGACGACGAGACCGCTCTGATCATCCGTGAAGACGGCAGGATAGACGCTCTGGCGACGATGGGCTTCCAGGTGCTGTTCGGGCGCCCGCTCGAGGTCAAGTGCGCCCCCCTGGCCGCCGTCTGCTTCCTCGAGAAGGGCAGACCGATCGCTCTGGTGGAGGTGGGGAAGACCTATGCCCTGTACAGGCTCTTCCGCAGTCTCTGGACGCCCGGAACGGCTTCTCCTGAATCCGTGAGGGACCTCACGAACGCCGGGCGGATCGTCGAGCGGACCCGCTGTGTGATCTTCCGCTGGCCCCTGGAAGAGGACCCTTCGGCCCCGCTGGAGGAGCTGGCCCGCTCGTGAGCCGCCCTTCAGCGCCGGGCCGTGTTCTCGTCTACAGCGAGGGCACATCCATGTGGCCGGCCATAGGCCACGGAGACCTTCTGAAAGGCCGGCCCGCTCTGATAGGACGGGTCGAGCCCGGCTCGGTCGTCGTCTTCAGGCAGGACGGGGGGAACAGGATCCACAGGCTGGCCAGGATTGTCGGTCCCGAGGCCGGGAGCGGAAGGCTGGCCATCACGGCGGGCGACCGATCGGGGCCGGACAGGCCCGTGCCCTCGGACACGCCGTGCCTGCTGGTGACGGCCGTGCTCAGGCGGGGCAGGTGGAGGAGCGTGCCCGGAAGAGCGGCGTGGCTCCCTCTGTGGCTCCCCGACGGCGCGGTCAGGCTTGCGGCCCGCATCCTCTCGCTTCTTGCACGAAGGCGCCGACCGCGATCTTGACGCAGGGGAACATCCGGGGGATACTCCGTGTTGATACCACCGGAGAAGCCAACACAGCCCGGGACCAGGAAGCGCAGAGGTAGTTCCTGATGGATCGTTTCCCCGCAGAGTACTCGAGGCCCGTGCTGGTGCCGGTGCACGAGGCCGGCATGACGGCCGTGG
>JAFGKQ010000212.1 GCA_016928495.1 Candidatus Fermentibacterales bacterium | reverse complement strand
TCTCTGGCACGCTTTCACCTACAGCCTTCCGGACAGCCTGGACGGAGGGGACCTTCCGGGTTGCAGGGTCCTGGTGCCGTTCGGCAGCGACAGGCTCGTCGGCTTCGTGTGGGACCACGAGGGGCCCTTCAGGTCGGAGCCCGCGCCCAGAGCCGTCATAGACAGGCTCGACAGCGTCTCGCCCCTCCCTGCTCGAGTGCTGGAGCTTGTCAGGTGGTCCGCTCGCTACTACCACGCTCCCCCGGGCATGATGGCTGCTGCGGCGCTGCCGCCCGGGACCTCCGGACGCGCCATCAGGAGGGTCAGACTGCTGGGAGAGCCGCCCGCGACTCCCCTCACGGAGCTGCTCCGCAGGCGCGTGGGCTCCGTTTCCGAGCTGAGGAAACGGCTTGGATCCGGGTATCGCGTGGACGAGGAGCTCTCCCGACTCGAGTACGATCGCCTCGCGGAGACCTGGTGGGAGCCTGCCTCTTCCAGCCGCCCTGTCAGGGAGAGGCTCCTTCTCGTCAGCGGCAACAGGGATCGTCTCCTCGAGACGGCGGACAGGCTCCGCTCGAGGGCCCCCAGGCAGGCAGAGGTCCTCGCGGCCGTTGCATCGGCAGAGGGGCCCGTCCGCCGCTCCGAGATCGTCGCGGCGACTGGGGCCTCGTCATCCTCCATCGCCGCTCTGATCGCGAGAGGCCTCCTGAGCGAGGAGCTGAGGGACATCCCTGTCGAGCTCACTTCGCCCGCATCGGAGAGCCTCCTCGCGGGCGCGGACCGCCCGGAGCTCTCCCCGGCGCAGGCATCGGCCCTGGACAGGATACTCTCGGCCGGGCAGCAGGAAGGAGCCACACGCACGCTTCTTCTTCACGGAGCCACCGGAAGCGGCAAGACCGAGGTCTACATGAGAGCGATCGAGTCGGTCCTGGAGGCAGGCAGGTCCGCGCTGGTGCTGGTCCCGGAGATATCCCTCACACCTCAGGCCGTTGCGCGCTTCCGCACCCGCTTCCCGGGCGAGCTGGCAGTGCTTCACAGCGGGCTCTCCCCCGGGGAGAGGCTGTCTTCCTGGAACTCCGTGAGCCGGGGCGAGCGCAGGATAGTCATCGGCGCTCGCAGCGCCATCTTCAGCCCCAGCCGGGACACCGGGCTCATAATCGTGGACGAGGAGCATGACGGGAGCTACAAGCAGGCGGAGACCCCGAGGTACAACGCCCGCGATCTGGCCTGCGTCAGAGGAAGGCTCGAGGGAGCGACTGTGGTGCTGGGCTCGGCCACGCCGTCCTTCGAGAGCTACGGCAACGCGATGCTGGGGAGATACGAGCTGATCGAGCTCCCGGATCGCATCGACGCAAGGCCCATGCCCCGGGTGACGCTGGTCGGTCCGGGAGAGACTCCGCACCCCCTCCTCTCCGACGCCCTGCTCGCGGGAATAGGGAAGAGCAGCTCTCGAGGGGAACAGGCCATCGTGCTCATAAACCGCCGGGGCTTCGCGCCGTCCAGGGTCTGCAGGAACTGCGGCCACTCCGAGGAATGCCCCAGATGCGGCATCTCCCTCACCTACCACAGGAAGCGTGTGGAGACGCTTCGCTGCCATCACTGCGATTACTGGACTCCCGCCGCGAAGAGGTGCCCAAGGTGCGGCTGCGACAGCTTCTCCCATCTCGGACCCGGCATCCAGAAGGTCGAAAAGGCGCTTCAGGAGCTTCTGCCCGCGACAAGGGTGCTTCGCATGGACTCGGACACCACGAGGAGCAGGCGGTCGCACTGGGAGATACTCGAGGCCTTCGCCAGGGGTGAGGGAGACGTGCTGCTGGGGACCCAGATGGTGGCGAAGGGGCACGACTTTCCCAACGTCACCCTGGTGGGAGTTATCGCCGCAGACATGGGACTGACCTTCCCGGACTTCAGGGCTGCGGAGAGGACTTTCCAGCTCGTCGTCCAGGTCGCGGGAAGAGCCGGAAGGGGGGACGTGCCCGGCCAGGTGGTCGTGCAGGCGTTCGATCCGACCAGTCCCATACTCCGTGCCGCCGCCGCTCACGACTACGGGACGTTCTGGGAGATGGAGTCGCCCCTGAGGGAGAGGTTCGGCTACCCTCCCTTCACTCACCTGATCAGGTATGTCTGGAGCGGCACCAACGAGAGCCGGGTCGCGGATGCGGCGATGGCGACCGTCAAGGCCACGGGAGCAAGCGAGTCCGGGGAGCCATCGGTGCTCGGCCCGGTTCCCGCAGTCCTGTCCAGGATCAACAGGAGATACCGGTGGACGTCCATCGCGCGCTCATCTTCCCGGAGGGCCCTCTCGTCCTACACGGACGACCTCATCGCCCGCTTCGACGACGAGGCGGAGGCCGGCGTCAGGCTGGACGTCGATGTCGATCCCTACGACATGCTCTGAGATCCGGGCGGGGAACAAACGAATACGGACCGGCTATAGGTAGCCGGAGCCGGGGAGACCCGGCTCAGGAGGCAACGCACCTCCCAGCAGAGCAAGGCGCCCCGCAACCCCCTCCTGAGAGAGGCCCCAGGAGCCTTCGCAAGAAGCTTCCGTCGCCAGCGGGGCGCCTTCCTGCGCATTGGCCGCGGCCCTCCGGTCTCAGCGCTTGTCGCCGCAGCCGGAGCAGCTGTTGCCCGGGCAGCAGTTATCCGTACCGCAGCCACCCTCGCGGTAGTCCGTGGCGTAGAAGCCCGAGCCCCGGAAGATGAAGCCCGCGCCCTTGCCTATCAGCCTGCGCAGGCTGCCGCCGCACTCCGGACACTCTGTCAGGGGCTCGTCCGACATCTTCTGGAAGGCCTCCAGACAGTGGCCGCAGTCCCTGCACTTGTACTCGTAGGTAGGCATCTCCCGTTCTCCCTCGTTAGGGGCACCACCGGCCCTGTCCGCGAGGCCGCGTGTGCCCCACAAAATCCTGCAGCGAAGATCAGCAAGTATCGTGCCAACAAGCCACTTTGCCAACCCCATCGCAGGCAGTCGAATCGGTTCCTGACCCCCTGGAGCACGCTCTGAGCGGGCCATTGTGACCCGCTTCCAGAGCGGCATCAGTCTCTCCGGTCGCCTTCCGCCCCCGCTGCGGTGTCGACCGGCAGCACCTCCATCCTCTCTATGTCAGTCGCGGAGATGCCCTCCAGGACCGCGGCTATGGTGCCCGCTATCATGATCGGGACGAACTGCGTGAGGTGGAAGACGATGGCCAGGGCCTGAGCATCGCTTGTGGACAGGGTCGTGAGAACCGGCAGCGCGAAGGCCAGCGCCGCGTGGACCGTTCCGACTCCGGCGGGGGTGGGGATGAGCATCCCGAGCGAGGCGAGTATGATCACCAGAATGGGATAGTACCACTCCAGGTCGAGTCCCATTGCGATGAAGGTCGGCACGACGGAAGCAACGATGAGCGTCCATACGAACAGGGAGGCGACCGTCACCTGGAGGAGCTCCTTGCCACTCTGCAGAATGGCCAGTCCGTCAGCGAAGGACTCGAGAATGCCCCTGACCTTCTCCCTGGCGCCGCCGCCGAGCCTGCCCAGCGGCAGCAGGATCAGCCGTATCGTGGCGGCCCGTCGCAGGCGAAGGCTCACGAAGACTGCCAGCAGGGCCATGTACAGCGCCCCCGCGCCTACGAG
>JAFGKQ010000211.1 GCA_016928495.1 Candidatus Fermentibacterales bacterium | reverse complement strand
GGCGAACCATGGCAACGACTACGCCTGGATGATCGCCGCCATGTGGGACCTCGAGCAGGCGGTCCGCTCGGTGCTGAGCTACGTCGACAGCTCGAGCGCGCTGGCCTGGGACAACACTCTGCTCATCGTGACCTCGGACCACTCGAACAGCTTCATGAGGCTCGATCCCGAACGCATACCGGCCAGGGGCATGCTGCCGGCAATGGAATGGGACGGCGAGAACTGGTCCTACCCGGACGGCGATGTGAGCTACGGCTGCTGCGAGCACACGAACGAGCTGGTGACGATCGCTGCAAGGGGACCGGTGAGAGCGCTCGAGCTCCTGCGATCGCTGGAGGGCCTGCCTCCCGCACCCGCTAGCGGGGAGCTCCTGGACAACACTCACGTCTTCCGGGTCCTGGCGGGCTGTGCGGACCTGGACGGAGAGCCGGTCCGGCACCTGATCCTGGTCATCGGTGACGGGATGAACCTCGAGCACGAGAGGGCGGCCAGCCTCTACCTCTACGGCGACGACCACTCGCTCGCATGGCACTCCGACTCCCTGTTCCCCTACAGGAACTGGTGCACGACCTGGGATATCGATACCTACGACAGGTATGCCAGACTGGCCGGGGCACCGGCCTGGGACCCCGTGGATTTCGACCCGGCGCTCGGGTACGACACCGGACTGGGCGGCATGGAGCCGCTGACCGGCTCCCGGGAGTACTTCCTGACCCCCCTTCCCTGAGATGCGGTCGATAGCCCACACTTAACCCGGCAGCAATACGGGGTTAACAACGGTCCGGCATCTTCACCGTGTTGGGCAACGGACGAACCTGCACGGTGAGACGGGCGGTGAGTTTCGGTCATGGCAGTTCCACTAGCCGCAGCGATGGCGCTCCTTCTGGCCGGAATCGTCGGCTACAGGGCGCATCTGGCAAGAACCGGGAGGTTGATCGCCGAGCTCGAGAGGCTGTCCGGGGAGTTGCGTGCGCCGGAGGGCAGCGGCTACCCGCTCGACGCGGAAGCGCGCAGGCGCATCGCCGAGCGCGAGTCCGCATGGCGAAGGACCGTCCTGCTCTCGTATGGGTCGGCGATCGCCATGCTGCTGGCGCTCGCAGTGCTCTTCGGGGACCCGGATAGCGCTCTCGGGGATGGCACACGCTCGAGCATAGCCCTGGCGTATCCGGTTATCGCCCTGCTGGGCCTGGTGATGATGCTCAACCTGCTCAGGTGGTCCGTGCCGGTCGTCGAAGCGAGGCTCGGCCCAACCGGTCTGAGGCCGGGAGCTCCCGCGTCCATCACGGAAGGCATCGCCATGGGGCTCGCGGGTTCCAGCTCGAAGTGGCAGGCGGTGAGCAGACTCGAGGGAACGAGGTCGGGGAGGAAGCTCTCCAGCAGTCTGAGCTTCGTCCCTGGCAGCGGTCTCGGATTGCGCTCATCCATGGAGATCAGGACCGAGATGGAGGTGGAGCTGCCCAGGTTCACCTGCGGTGGCTCGGGGCAGAGGCTCGAGTTCGGCCCCTGCGCGGCCCACATTGCCTCGGCCTGCTCCAGGCACGGGATCGGCCCGGGATCGCGCCAGATCTCGAGCGACGGCAGCAGACTGATCCTCGTCAGGAAGATCGGAGCACGGCAATCCAGACGACTCGGCCTGCCGGTCATCCAGCAGCTGCTCGATGTCAGGCTGGCAGAGGCGATCGCGCTATCGTCACCCCTTTCCGGCCAGCCCGCGCCAGACGGTCTTGCGATGAGCGGGCATCCCGTTCTGCACTACCCTTAGCGCAGCCAGGATCCCCCGGGGGAGTCTCTCTCCGTCCTGACCACGCGGAAACCGATGCCCGGTGAGCTCCCGCCAGACGGATAGGAGCTCCTCCAGGCGGACCTGCAGCCTGCAGGGCTGTTCCTCGAGCTCCCACCCCTGACCACACGGAGGGAGTCGGCGCCGGGCGGAGTCCATGCGGACCCGTCCTCCGGCGCCCCGGCGTAGCCCGGCTGGTAGCAGTCCTGACACCACTCCAGGACGTTGCCCGACATGTCGAAGAGACCCCAGGGATTCGGCTCCCTGAACGCTACGGCATGGGTCTCCTCTCCCGAGTTGCCCTCGTACCAGCAGAAGTCGCCGATCTCCACCTCGAGGGTGTCCTCCCCCCAGAAGAACCGGGTGGAGCTGCCCGCCCTGCAGGCATACTCCCACTCGGCCTCGCTCGGCAGCCGGTAGTCATGGCCCGGGTCCAGTGCATCCAGCGAGTCGGTGAACGCCAAGCAGTCCGACCAGGAAACCTGCTCGACCGGGTACTCGGACCCGGCGTGCTCCGCCGGGTTGTCGCCCATGACGGCCTCCCATGTGCCCTGGGTGACCTCCGTGGTCATGATCTGACAGGGGCCTACCGTCACCGTATGGAGGGGTCCCTCGTCCTCGTCGCGCCCGCGCTCCGACCCGGGGGAGCCCATCAGGAACTCCCCTCCGGGAACCCGGGCGAAGACCATGCCCTCCACAGGCCCCTCGCACGGGCCCGTGCCGGAGGAGACAACCGGCTCAGGAGTCAGAGCGGTGTCGGGAACGGCGTCGGGCCCGGTCCCTCCAGTCTCGCGTCCGAGCCATGGAACACCTAGCGCCAGGATAGCGATCAGGGCTGCGGCCGGGATCGCGAGCAGGGCCCAGCCGAGTCGTCGCCGCGGCTTCTCCGGGGCCTCGTGCGTCCGAGCGGTCCCGTCCATTGCCCTCTCGATGACGTCCATCCCGAGCTGGGCCTTCATCGATGGAAGCAGCTCGGACAACCTGTCCTCGATGCGCCCTGGGAAAAGCTGTTTCCACTGATGGCTGCTGAGGTAGTACTCCATGGCCCTGCAGGGCTCGGTCTGGTCGATCTTCACAGGGAAGATGGGCACCCGCTTGCTGACGGCTCTCTCCACCTCGCGGAGCACCTGCGGGGAGTCGTTGGATCCGGCCGAGAAGACCAGGAGAAGGGCCGATGAGGCCTCTATGGCATCCAGAATGGCCTCCGCCCACTGGGTCCCGAGAGGTATGTCGCGAGGGGCTATCCAGCAGCGCACGCCCTCCGCCTCGAGCACCTCCAGGATCCTCGAGGCTATGCTCTGGTCCTCCGATGAGTGAGCGATGAATACGTGCGAAACGCTCATGCAGGACGTTCCAGGGCCTTCGGAGAGAACGCCGGGATCAGAAGGCGACATCCAGGCCCAGATCGGCCTCTCCGGCCGTTCCGGGAACAAAGGTGTACTGGAACAGAGCGTGAAGGGCAGCGCCCCGCCAGCTGGACAGGACCCTGTAGTCCACGCCTGCGTAGGGCCTGATGCCGCCGTCGAGCTTGCTCTCGTAGTCCATGTAGTCGAGAGCGAGGATCCTGTCCTCGGCATCGAGGCTGAAGAGCCAGCCCAGGCCGGCGAAGCCCGAGAACCTCGAGTACTCCCTGCTGCGCAACCCCAGGAACGGGCCGGCATAGACTATGGAGGAGCAGGGGTTGAAGAAGTAGATGTCAGGGTCCACGGTGCAGTACATCAGCCTGAGGCCCGCCTCGAGGAACCTCCTCGGAAGCCAGCCGAAGCGGATGCCGAGGTGACCTCTCTCGATCTCACCGAACTCGCCGCCGGCGCCGCCGAACACCAGAGCCACGCGCCAGGGTCTGTGGCGCTGGACCGGCCTCGACCAGGAGTGGGTCGCGCGGTAGGGGCCGGCAGCTGCCCCGCCTGATGACCTCAACACGGCGAAGCAGTCGCCGCCCCGCTCCGAGTACCACTGCACCGAGGACGTGCCGGACTCGGCAAGGGTGTCGAGCGTGGCTGCAAGCAGCACGGAGATCCCGATCGGCCCCCCCGCCTCCGCCTCCACCCTGTTCACCATCCCCGGGACCCCCGTGAGGACCAGGTAGTCGAGATCGCCCGGACGGTCCAGAGAGCCCTCGCAGGTTCCGGTGAGCTGGATTGCCCCGAGGGGCGTGTCGTCGCTGTTGACTGCCTCGAATCGGGCACTTGTCCCGCTCTGCCCGAGGTCATTGCGAATGCGGATGAGATAGCTGCCGCCCTGCACCGGCAGGCATTCCCCGCTTGCCGGGAGGACCACCTGCCAGGCGCCCGAGTTGGGCACCCACTCCGCGAGGACCGCAAGGGGCTCGAGCCCGTCCTCTTCCCAGAGCTCGATGTTCACGATCGTGCCAAGGCACTTCCATGCGATCCGGGGAACGGGGCCGCCGATCTCCCACTCGAAGCCCGGCCCCGGGGAATCGATCCTTATGCCATCGATGGTGAACGAATCACTGTAGTTGGAGTTGCCGAGGTCATCCGTGATCCTGAGGAGGTATGCGCCCTCCCCTCCCCAGTCGGGCGAGACCGAGGGCAGCTCCAGGCTCCCGTCGTTCGGGACCCAGCCGGAGATCGCGGCGACCACCGAGGAGTCGCGGGGATCGCAGAGCTCCAGCATGACCTCGGCCCCGTCGATCCTCGTCCAGGAGACCGTGGCACCTTCTTCGAAGAAGGCCCATCTCGATCCCTCGTCAGGCTCGATCACGGTGAACGGGGCGAGTATCCTGAACTCCTCACTGGTTATCGAATCGCCATCCTCGCTGACAACCCTCACCCGGAAGTGGCCGCCGCTGCCCCAGGCCTCGGCAACGGGAGCTGTCCTCGTGAAACTGCCCGTGCCCTGCTCCCAGGGAGCGATGTCGGCCACCTTCTCGCCCATCCGGAGGAGCTCTATCCTTATCCGGACATCCTCCAGACCGCTCCACTCGATGCTCACGCCGGTCTGCCCGTGCTCCCAGACGGTGCCCGCGTCCGGGACCAGAACCGCCGCAGATGGTGTGGCGGGGCCCGTCTCGGGACCAGTCCAGTAGTGGTGGCCTTCGGAGTCCTCCTCGCCCCAGAGGCTGTCTATGTCTTCCTCGCCTCCCTGCGCCAGACAGGTCGAGAGCCCGGCCAGGAGGATCAGCGCAAGCGTGAGTGTAACTGCTCGAAGGTCCAAGTGCTCTCCCTCGTCAGGGGCCTGGGTGTCCAGAGGCCGTATGGCTCCGCGCCAATATGAGACCCGGAGGACTCCCGATCAACCCGGAGCAGACCCTGCGGACCAAGGGCGAGTTGCGGCCGGCTTCCCTCGAGTCTAGGATATCGGGGCAACGGTTCTTCGGGGGGCTCGTGTTGGCGGCTGTCATTCTCTTCCTGTCTCTGTCGTGCGCATGGGAGCCCGTATCGCTCCCCGCCACCGATCCCGTCCCGGCAGTTCCGGGAGCTGCGGACGCGCTGCTCTTCGAGTACAGGCTCCTCGCGAGGGATCTCCTCGCGCGCAGATGCAACTTCTACCCCTCCTGCTCCATCTACGGGCAACTCGCTATCTCGGAATACGGTCCGGTGGTCGGAGTGATCATGGCTCTGGAGAGATGGACCAGGTGTCATGCCTCGGCCAGGGAGCAGGACTACTACGAGCCGGCCGGGTCGCGGCTGAGCGATCCGGTTCACATCATGGAAGGCCTCGAGCCATGGGACTGCCTGCTGCTGCCCTTCTGACGCTCACTCTCAGTTTCGCCGACGCCCTCTATGATGGCGGAGACTACGGGCTGGCCGCACTTGAGTACTCGAGAGTGCTCTACGAGAGCGGCGACACCCTGGGCCAGCCAGAGGAGGCTCTCCGGCTGGCACGCTGCCTGCACGCGCTTGGTCGCTACCAGGAGTCTCTCACTCTCTACTCCCTGCTCGAGTCCCGGCTACAGGACCCGGACTCCAGGGCTCTGGCAGCCATGGGGGCGGGCGCGGTATACGCCGACCTGGGTTTCCACGGACGTTCCATCGAGCTCTACGAAGAGGCCGCACGCACCGCAACCGGCGAGGACCTGGTCTTCCGGGCAGAGCTTCTCGGCGCTCTCACGCCCGTGTACGACCGTGAATGGAGTCTCGCCGTAGAGGGCCTCGGCGAGCTGGAGGAGGAATGGCCCGGGTCGAGGGGGCAGCTCGCCGGGGAGCTGCGCGGGATTGCGGCCCGCGGAGACCGACTACCCGGCAGGAGCCCGTTCTGGTGCGGTCTTGCCAGCGCGATCCTGCCAGGCTCCGGGCAGATGATCTGCGGTCATGTCAAGGACGGCCTGATGGCGTTCGGGATGACGGCAGCAGCCGGCGCCCTGCTATACGCGGCCGTAGATGAGGACAACCTCTCGACCAGCATGCTCATGGGCTGGCTCACCTTCTCGTTCTACGGAGCCAACGTCTACGGGGGCGCCCGGGCCGCGGAGTACTACAACGTCGCCAGGAGGCGCGAGGTCTACACGCAGATTCGCGACAGGCTGGAGCGCTGGCCAGGGGACTAGGCAGGCGAGCGAGCGGAGTCAGGACCTGAGAGGTCTGGTTCCGATGTAGACTTCCCCGCTCGTGCCCTGGATCGAGACCAGGTCACCCTTCTCTATCCTGTGGCGGGTGCTCCCGTCCTCTCCGAGTATCACTGCTCTGTGGCACTCCGCGTCCACCCTGAGCCCGATAGCGCTGAGCACCGCGCTGTAGCTCTTGTCGATACCGTTTATGGCCACAGCGGCATGGGAGCTGGAGCCGCCCCTCACCGTCAGCAGCCCTCCGGCCTGCAGGATCATGGGTATGTCATCGGGAGAAGGGTTCTCCACTACCATCAGCACTCCGTCCACGTCATCCCGGTCGGCGAGGACTGACCCCGAGAGCTCCAGCAAATCCTCGTCGTCGAAGGCTGCGAGCCCTCTGAAGGCCCCTCCCCTGATGCCTATTCCCTTGGTGGCCTCGGGCCCGGGGTCGGCGAAGCTGGCCAGGTTCTTGTCCGAGGCCATCTCCGCCGATCTCGACTGGAGAACGCTCAGAACACCCCTCTCGACCGTGAACTCGATCTCCTGGTCGGTTCCCTGGAACCTCCTGAGCTTGGCAACGGTGTGCCTGAGCCTCCTGTTGAGCATGGGCATGAGCGTGTTGAGCTCCCGCATGGTCCGGAACGAGGTCGGGCGTGTCATTCCCCCGACCAGGTCATCTCCGGAGGCGGAGAACTTGATCTCCCCGGCGAACAGCCTGATTCCCCTGTCGGTCAGCCTGGTGTGAGGTATCACGCCGGTCAGCGAGGCCCGCGTCTCGTCCATGCCGTCCCTGACCTCTTCGGTCTGGCGATTGCCTGAAGCCATCTCCTGCACGATGACAGCGGTGTTCCATGTGTCGCACACGCTCTTGATGGCTCGATACCTCCGGGGCATCTCGCGGTCCCAGGATTCGTACACGGCGGTGACGGCTGCCACGACCTGCTCGACAGGATCGGCCAGGAGCGCCTCCAGCTCGTCGCCGTGCCCCATGTCGCCGAGGATGTACCTGGAGCTTCTCGCGACCTCCCGCATGCCCTCCCAAGGCAGCTCGGTCTTGTAGGCGACCCCGTACTTGCGCTTGGCCGCCTCCACCAGGTCGAACTCCTCGAAGTCGATCCCCCAGAGGGTCTTGGCGAGCGATGCCAGGAAGCGCCGGTAGGAATCGTAGGCATGCCAGGGGTCGTCCCGGGCCAGGCTCTCGGCAATGTCGTCGTTCATGCCCACGAAGATGGCCGTGGGGATGATGCCGGGCATGGAGAAGACGGAGCCTCCCCTGACTGCGAGCAGCAGAGGATCCTCGACGTCTCCGCACCGCTTGGGTCTGCCCGACCTCCCGGCAATGTCCTCCTGCAGGAGGAAGAGGTGCTCCAGCACCCTCTCCCTGAGCCACTGAGGATCGCTCCTGTGCCTGCCGGACCTGGCAATGCAGGTAGGGAGCACGAAGCCGTCACGGGTCGGGATGTGAAGATGGCTGATGTACACGAGGCCCGTTCCCTTGCCCCCGTATGCCTCCCTGAGCGACCAGCCGTCCTCGCCGCTGCTCTCCACGAGCGAGCCTATCCCCTCGGGGTGCGAGAGGTGCACGATCGGGAAGTCCTCGGCGTCGATCCGGGCCGCACCGGGGGTTACCGGCCGGAAGGACTCGGGAGCCTCCTCGAGGATGAAGGCCCGGGCCATGTCCGAGAAGTGGACCATGCTGTTCAGGTCGTGCATGTAGCGCTTCATGTTCCCGAGAATGACCAGCAGCTCCTCCTCGTCCAGCCCCAGCCTGTCACGCATCTTCTCGTAGGGCGAGGTCACTCGCTGCACGATCTTGTGGTAGTTCTTCTGTATGTACTCGAGAAGATCGGTTGCCTCTGCGTAGGAGCGGGATGGCCGCGTGAGCATACCGGCCAGGTCGAGCAGCTCCCTCGAGTACTTCCCGTCGAAGGCCAGGTTGCGCACGGACATCCCGATGATCTCCAGGCAGCGGGGCAGGTCCATGCCCGATTCCTCGAACTCGGTGGAGACGTGCGTGAGAGCGAGGTACCCCATCTCCTCCAGCAGGCAGTCGAGCTGATAGAGGAAGTACCTCTGCTCGGTGAAGCCGCCCCGTCCTATGAGATGCCAGAGCGACTTGCGCAGCCCGCGGAGCTGGGAGAAAGCGTCGAAGTGGCGCCCCTCCTCGTAGGATGACAGGGCGGCCTCCAGACGCGGGAACAGCTCTGCGGTATAGGCTTCCCTGAGACCCTCCGCGAAATCCCTCACTACTCGCTCCAGTGCGCCGGCCAGTCCTTCCACATCGGTGGACGGCTGATCGGCAGAGGCCTCCATGAGAGACGCGACTCCCTCGAGAAAGCTCTCTCGCAGCTGCGTGGGCCAGCTGACGGACTCCCCCTTCCTCCTGAGGATGCGGAGGTGGTGCAGGCAGGCCCAGCGGTTGACCCTGCGAAGCCCGGTTAGCACCTCGGCCATCTCCTCGTAGAGACTGCGTCCGAACTCGCATCTGAGCAGAGCATCCTCGTACTCCGCCTGCCACTCGCGGATCCTGGACAGCACCTCGGTCGTGCCCAGAAGGCTCTCCAGATCCCCCACGACGCGGGATAGGATCGCGACCGCCTCCTCGCTGCTGCGCGCCTTCAGGTCGGCCTGCGAGGGAGGCGCGTCATACCCCAGGTCCTGCAGCTCCCGGAGATTGCCGTTCTCCAGGAAATCGAGATAGGCCCGGGCCAGCATCAGAGACCGCTTGCCGAGGGCGTGATGGGTGCTTCTGCGCAGCTCGTTCACGATCCCGCTTCCTGGAACGTGGATCTCCGCGAGGTCTATGGTATCGTTCCAGAGCCGGTCTATGTGGTTCGGCCTCATCACGAGACCGGAGATGTTCCTCACCAGCAGTCTTACCAGCAGCGGGATCCTTCTGGCCAGCGGATTGTCGAGGAACCTGACCAGCTCCATCGTCAGATGACGGACCTCCGGCTTGAGGTTCTTGGCACCCACGAGCGCCTCGAAGGCCGGATTGCAGAGCCGTGCAACCATGAACCTCAGGAAGTAGACGGCCTCGTTGCGGTTAGTGGTCTCGTTGACTCGCTGGAGAAGCCCGGCGAGATCCCTGATCCTGGTGATGCTGACATCCTGGGCCTGCTCGGCATCGAAGACGAAGATCCTCGGCTCGAGATCTATGACCTCGCCACGGAAGCCGGCCTCCCTCTCGAGGAGGGAATCGGTGAAGATGGTCCCCCGAGGGGGATAGCTCACGCCCAGGGGCCTCGTCCCGTCATCCCCCTCACGGAGGACGACCAGCGTGTCGCCCACCAGGTAGGGCACGACGAGATCACGCCCGGCTCCATAGACCCTGTTGTTGACTATGCCAAAGTGCCCGGTCCTCCTGGCCACCTCGCTCTTGAGCCCGACGTAGAGATGCACCGCATCGCGCCGAGCCCTCTCGTCGGAGCCCAGGACGAAGGCCTCCCGAAGCGCCCTGTGCAGATCGAGGAGCCTGTCTCCGAGATCCGTGTCCAGGAGCTCGTCGAGCTGCGGAGTGATGCGCGATCCGCCGAACGGGTGTGAGAGCACCGTATCAGCCACGCGACGGGCTCTCGGGATCGTAGATTCCCGAGATCCGCCTGAGAGCCTGGTACAGGGGAGTCCCTCTCTCATCCAGGACCGCGGCGCACAGTCGCAGCGCGCCGACGTAGTCCGGGAGCCCGCTTCCGGCTATCTCGATACCGCAATCGGCGGCGAGCCTGTCCATCAGCCCTAGCATCTCCTCTCTCAGGAGCTCGTAGAGCTCCATGCCGCTAACGCTGGCAACCGCGCGGGCCAGGGAGAGCGACACGGACAGCACGGCGTTCATCCCGAGATTCTGCTTGCGCTGCATCACCGCCACGCACCGGTCATGATCGGCATCCGCCGGGAGCTTGCCCCTGCGAACGGCCAGGGTCCGCTCCAGTGCCAGGAGCGTGCCGTCGATCTCGCGAAGGGTCATGCGCGAAGGGTCTCTTCCCTCGAAGGCCCGGGAGATGTACTCCTGAACGTTCTCCACGGCGGTCAGGCAGCCCTTGCCCTGGTAGCGCAGGGCACGCCT
>JAFGKQ010000210.1 GCA_016928495.1 Candidatus Fermentibacterales bacterium | reverse complement strand
TAGACCCCGCCGACCGGCACGCCCTGGACGAGTCCATAGCGTCCGTCAGGTCAGCGCTGGAGAAGCATGACGACGCCGCTACGGCAAACGAGCTGGAGAAGCTCCGCCAGAAGTGGTCCGAGGTCGCGGCGAGGTTCTACCAGCAGCAGGGCCAGACTGCCCAGCCCGGGGAGCAGGCATCGGAAGGCGGCTCCACGCCTGAGGGTACGGTTGATGCGGACTTCGAGGTGGTAGACGAGTGATGGCAGCCACCGATCCCAGGCGTGGCCGGACCGGCGACCGACGAAAGAGGAAGACCAGCGGAAGGGCGGTCGACGAGGCGGCGGATGCCGCCGCCGATGGCGGGAACGGCTCCCTGACCGAAGAGACGGGCGTCTTCGAGGAGCGAATAGGTCAGGCGCTCTCCGAGGCCAGGGAGAACGCCGAGAGAGCAGAGGAGTTCAAGCAGGATCTGCTTCGCCTGCAGGCGGAGTTCGACAACTACCGCAAGAGACAGGCCAGGGAGTTCCGCAGGCTCTGCGGGGCGGGCAAGAGAGACCTCGTCACCGAGCTCCTCCCGGTGATCGACAACTTCGATCGGGCTGCCAGGCTCCGGGAGGAGGGTCATGGAAGCGAGGAGATCCTGGCGGGCCTCTTCCAGACCCTCGGCCAGATGCTCGCGATCCTCCGGAAGGAGGGAGTGGAAGAGATCCTCACCGAGCCCGGTGATTCGTTCGACCCGAACGTACACGAGGCCATGATAGCGGAGACGGTCGAAGACGCGTCTTCCGACGTAGTGCTCGAGGTTCTCCAGAAGGGCTACTCGATGGAGAACGAGCTGCTCAGGCCGACCCGGGTGCGGGTCGGGCGACCACCGGACTCCTCCGGGGCGCAAGAGGAGGTTGCCCGGGAGGCGCCCGAAGGGGTGGAGCCCCCTCCGGGCGAGACCTTCTCCGGCAGGGAGGAGTAGGGTCGGGCGGAAGTGAACAGCGATCTCTACGCGGTCCTGGGAGTATCGGAGAGTGCCTCTCAGGACGAGATAAAGAAGGCATACAGGAAGCTCGCGAAGAAGTACCACCCCGACGCCAATCCCGGCAACCGCAGCGCCGAGGAGAAGTTCAAGGAGGTCACGGACGCCTACGAGATCCTCAGTGATCCGGAGAAGCGGCAGCAGTACGACGCTCTGAGGAAGGGCGGGTCAGGCTACTTCTTCGGGCAGAGCGATGGCGGGTTCTCTCCCTTCCAGGGTGATGTAGGCGGCTTCGAGGACATACTCAGCTCGCTGTTCGGCGGAATGGGGCGGCCCGGGGCCCGCGGCGCCGGGAGGTCCAGAAGGGCCTCCGGGGAGATCGTCATAGACTTCGCGAAGGCGGTCCGGGGAGGCCGGGTCACCGCCAACCTCGAGATCCCTCGAAGCTGCCCTGCCTGCGGCGGTCTTGGCGGAAGCGATCCGAAGCCCTGCTCCGAGTGCGGCGGCTCCGGTCAGGTCGTGAACCGTCAGGGCTCCTTCTCGACCATGCACACCTGCATGTCGTGCGGCGGAACGGGAAGGAAGGTCTCGAGCCCCTGCAGTGTCTGCGGAGGCACCGGGTCCGTTTCCGGCAAACAGCAGGTCACCATCGATGTGCCCCCCGGCTCGGAGGACGGCAGTCTCCTGCGGGTGGCGGGACCGGACGGGGGCGTGATCCTCGTCAGGCTCCGCGTGAGACCGGACAGCTTCCTGAGAAGGGAGGGCAGAGACCTTCACTGCAACGTGAGGCTCACGGCACCGCAGGCCGTCCTCGGCACCTCCGTGAAGGTCAGGACTCCGGACGGCAGGGTGAAGGTACGCATACCGCCCGGCACACAGCCGGGCACCGTTCTTCGACTTCCCGGCCGCGGCATCACGTCCCGGGGGATGCAGGGCGACCAGCTCATCCATGTCGAGGTGACACTCCCGTCCGAACCCACTGCGGAGGAGCGGCAGATGTGGGAACAGCTGAGGCGCATCGAGGGTAGAGCTTCCGCGAGAAAGCCCTGACGGGATCAAGGGTGAAGGGAATGGAGCGGAAATGAGACACAGACCCGAGACCAGGGCCGGTTTCCTGCTCCTGCTCGTATCCGTCCTGGCCCTGGTCTCCATGGCCGTGAGCCAGGACTACGGCACGGAGCCCGACGCCGCCCCGGACACCGTGTACATCGTCAATGAGCCGGACCTGCGCGAGCTCAGCGACATCTTCGTGGACATAGCCGACAGAGTCGGTCCGAGCGTAGTGACCATCACATCCAGGACCACCTTCACTGCGATCGTTCCCGGGTTCCCCTCCGTGCCGTTCGGAGGCTTCGACCCGTGGGGCGGCGACTGGCGGGACCTGTTCCCCGAGCCCAGGGAGCAGGAGTTCGTCCGGGAGGGCCTGGGCAGCGGAGTGATCGTCCGACCTGACGGCTACATAGTCAGCAACCATCACGTCGTGGGCGAGGCGGACGACCTGGAGGTCATTCTCGACTCCGGGGAGCGCTACCGCGCGGAGCTGGTGGGCACGGACCCCAGGACCGACCTTGCCGTGATCCGTATCGAGGCCGGGGACCTGCCCGCCATCACGTTCGGTTCGGGTGACTCGCTCAGGGTCGGCCAATGGGTCCTGGCGGTGGGCTCCCCCTTCGCGCTGAGCCAGACGGTGACACAGGGCATCGTCAGCTACATAGGCCGGACCAATGTAGGGCTGTCGGACTTCGAGAACTACATACAGACCGACGCCGCCATCAACCCCGGCAACAGCGGAGGAGCCCTGGTCGACCTGGACGGCAGGCTGGTCGGGGTCAACACAGCGATAGCCAGCCGGACCGGGAGCTACCAGGGCGTCGGGTTCGCGATCCCCGTGGAGGTGGTCGAGTCGGTGCTCGACGACCTGATCGACCACGGCTACGTGCTCCGGGGATGGCTCGGGGTGGTGATACAGGATCTCTCTCCCGAGCTTGCCAGGCAGTTCGACGCCGGCGAGGAGGCCGGCAGGGGCATACTGGTCTCCGATGTGCTTCCGGACACCCCCGCCGAGCATGGGGGCCTGATGCGCGGGGACATCCTGCTGGAGCTGGATGGCCGGGAGATAGTCTCCGTTGCCCAGTTCAGGTCGGACATAGCGTTCATGAAGCCCGGCGACACTGCTGAGCTGGACCTGCTTCGCGATGGCAGGCGCCGCAGCCTCAGCGTCGACCTCGGGCAGCGGCCGGACGAAGAGATCCCTGCCCCGAGGGAGCCTTCAGGGTCGGATATCGGCTGGAAGATCAGGACGCTGGATGCCGAGGAAGCCAGGCAGACGGGAGAGCCCGGGCTGGAGGGCGTACTGGTGCTTGAGGTCGATCCCGCCGGCCTTGCCGCCCGATCCGGATTGCGCGCGGGTGACGTGATACTCGAGGCGGACAGGAGCGGAGTAACATCCGCCCGGGAGCTGGAGCGGGTGGTGTCCCAGGCTGGGGGCGACCTGCTCCTCCTGGTCCTCAGGGAGGGCAGCACCATCTACCTGGTGCTCGAGACCTCGTGAGTCTGACTGCTGCGTCCTGGCCCCGCCGGACTCTTGACCCCGCGAGAGGCGGAAGCCTAGAATAGTCCTCCGTGGACCATCCTGGAGGGTAGGAAGAGCTTGTCCTACGGCTATCTCACGCTCGTCGCGGCCGGCTTCGCGCTGTCCGTGCTGGGCTTCTGGGGTCTCGGGAGCAGGAAGCTGAGCGGCCTTCTCGCCTCGATCTCGTTCATCGCGGGGCTGGTCTGCCTGGTGCTGGGGATACTCCTCACGAATGTGCCGGACTTCTTCTCCTCCTGATCTCTCCGCCCTGCCCGCGTCCCCGACCCCGACCTATTCTCTGCTGCTTCGCTGGTGCTCTCTCTGCCTTGCTGTGACCCTGTGCTCCTCATTCTGTGCTGGTCCCGGGATCGCCTCCCCTTCCGATCCACTGAGCGCATGCAGCCTCTTCATCGAGGGCGTCTCGCGGCTCGACACGGCTCTGGTCCGGCAGACGACCTGCCCGGTGGTCATGCTGACCGACCTGGCTCTCTGGCGGGCCGGGGACACGGCGATCACGCCTCTGTGGATACGAAGCGACACTCTCATGGCAAGCGTCCGGCGTCTCTCCGGCTACGTCTCCCGATTCGGGGAGTCCTGCGTCACCACCGCCAGGTCCGGCGACGCAGCGTGGCGCGCGGCAGAGGCTCTGTCCTCACGAGGATGGGAGGACGGCTTCCCCGTCGAGCTGATAGTGCTTCTGGAAAGGGGAGACGTGCTGCTTCTCGGACTCGACTTCCTCGAGGAAGAAAGGCGATGGGTGGTCTCGTGGGTGGATCAGTCGCCCGTGCTGTGAGATCGAGGGTCGGCGGAAGCTAGATGCCCATCTTGTCGAACTTGTCGACGAAGGTTGAGAGGAGCTCGTGGTCCGGATAGAGGCCGAGGCCCTCCCGGGCGATCGAGGCCGCATCGACCAGAGCGCTTATCTGGACCTTCTCGCGTATGCGCCTTACGTACTCGTCAGCGCTCGCAGCGCCCTTCGGGGCCGATGGGGCCTGCCTCCTTGCCTTCGCAGCCGGTGCCTTCCGGCCGACCTGGGCGGCAGGTTTTCCGGCGGGTTGCGGAGCGGGTCTTACAGGCTTGGGAGCAGGCCTGGCGGGGGCCTTCTCCGCTGCGGGAGCGGGCCGCTTCAGGGGAGGCTCCGCTTCGAGCGGCGCCGCCTTCTCGATCTCCTCGAGGACCCTGGAGAGCTCGGGCAGAGCCGGCAGAGCCTCGAAGGCCTTCCTGGCGTACTGGAGCGCTGATCTCGGGTCGCCCTTGCCGAGGTGGGCGCGCGCTTCCTGAACATGCTTCGATGCGGCGGATATCGTGCTGAGGATCCTGAGGCGTGGTGGAAGATCGGGGCTGTCGGGCTGAACGGACTTCAGCTTCTTGAGCGCCGAACGGGCTGCGGCCTCGTCGTAGCTGGAAAGGGCGGTATCGGCCTGCCTCAGTATCGCCTCCATCGGTGCATCCCCTGACGGGGCCTTCACCGGGGCGGGCCTCGGGGGAGGTGTCGCCGCGGCAGTGGACGGTCTGCGCTGCAGCCCGGGCGTGGGGTCCGTCCTGGGCCGGGGCTCCGGGGGAGGGGCGGGCTGCTTCTTCTTCACCGAAGCCAGCTCGCTCTCGATCTGCAGGATCTCCTCCGTCACCGCGCCGTGCTCCGGGTCGAGAGAGATGGCCTTTCGCAGGAGCTCCATGGCCTCGTCCCTTCGGCCGGCGCCAAGCTCCTTCTTGGCCTGCCTGACCAGCTTCTGAACCCGAGCCTTGTCCCTCTTCATGAGCCTCCAGGGGCCGGCGCGCGGCCCGCCGCTCTGACCTTCCCTCCCGTCGAAGCTGCTTACAGATAATAGTGCGGCAGCAGACTGACAAGCGCCCCACAGGTTTCTCTCCGGGACCGGGCTTCAGTCCGTCATCTGGCTCGCGAGCCCCTGATCGCCTCCCGGAAATCCTCCACTATCTTGCCAAGGCCCCTCAGATAGAGGTGCCTGATCAGAAGGGCGGGTATCCTCGAGAACGGCCTCCGCAGCAGGTACTCGAGGCCGATCCTGCCCTGGGCCCATTCCTTCAGCGCGATGAGGTCCTCGTCCGGCAGCTCCGAGAGGTTCACCAGCAGCCTGTCAGCCGCGTCCATGCTCTCGACGAGCTTCTCCACGTCCGGGATCAGGCCCCGGCGAAGAGCCTCGCCGAAGATCTCCGTCCCGGGGTAGGGGGTGACGAAGAGAATCGGCCCCGTCATGTCCGCCCGCCTGCAGAAGTCCACGGTCTCCGCGACGGTGTCCCCGGTCTCGCCGAACATGCCTATCATGAAGCTGCCGTCAGGGTGTATCCCTGCCTCGCGTGTCATCCTGACGGCTTCGAGACACTGCGTGGAGTCGACCCCACGCTTCATCCTCCGGAGCATCTCGTCGCTTCCCGATTCGATGCCGAACGAGATCCAGTCGCACCCGGACTCGCGCATGACCGAGAGCATCTCCGGATCCACCGTGTTGACCCGGCCCATGCAGGACCAGCGGATGCCTGGCACTCTCTCCCGGAGCAGCCGGCAGGTGCGCATGACGAAGTCCCTGTCACTGGTGAACAGGTCGTCGGGGAAGCCCGTGTAGCGTATGTCGTAACGCCTGACGATCTCCTCGACCTCCGCGACCACCGATTCCGGAGACCTCCTCCTGATCGTCCTGCCGTAGATCCTGAAGCAGTAGACGCAGCCGTAGGGGCAGCCCCTGCTGGCAACGACCTCCAGGTGCCTGGTGTACTTCTGCCTGTGGTCCACGCTCCTTACGTACTTCTCCACGGGGAAGAGGTCCCATGCCGGAAAAGGAAGAGCATCGAGATCCGGGAGGAGCTCCCTTGGCTCGGACAAGGCCATCTCGCCGCTCTTCCGGAGGTAGGCGATCCCGCTCGTGCCGCGCCAGTCGTCACCGTTCTGGAGCGCGGACACCAGGCTCCGGGCGGTAGTCTCTCCCTCACCCAGGACGACTGCGTCCAGACGGCAGGCCCTGAGGTACATCTCCGGAAGCGTAGTCGCACCGCTGTTTCCCGCCATGAGGAAGGCCCCGGGCAGCTCTTCCCTGACCCTGTTGGCGATCTCCCTTACGTACCTGTACCTCGTGATCATCCCGCCGAAACCGATCACATCGGGAGACTCGCTCAGGGTACGGCGCACCGCCTGGTCCACGTCCAGGTCCTCGCCCTCCATGTCTATGGCTCTGACCTCGTGGCCGTCCTGCACGAGTGCGCTGGCCACGTAGGCGAGGCCGAAGGGGAAATACCTGGATCTCCTACCCCTGCCGTATGGTGGGTAGATCAGGGCTACTTTCAAGCGGAGTCTTGCCTTTCTCTTCAGCACGAATCGAGTAGTGACTATAAGCAACACCCGACCGTTTTCCGAGAGAGGCGGGAGCCTGCGGGGGGTTGACGGAAGCCTCGGCTCGCCCGATAGTGCGCCCCACTATGTCAGCGAGATTCCTCTGTGATCGCTCCTCTTGCAGCTTCCGCTGCGGACGCCACACCACGCGAATGCGTACGCTCATGCGCATGATCACGCCCCGGGGGGGAACCCGCGGCTGACCGGCACGGGAGCTTCTAGCCTCCTCTGAAACCGGCCCCGGGTCTCCCGGGGCTTCGTGCATCTCATGTCATGTCGTCTCACGCAGAGCCGCGGTCCCTCTGCCGCCCGGAGGGACGGGCGATGCCGCCACTCTCACGATGATGGGATGGTCGGAGGAGAATGGGCTGCTGCAGTGTCTACGGGAATCGCACCTACAGGAAGTGGGTGAGCGAGGGAGGCTCCGGACTTCGCGTGTTCGAGCTCACACGCGGCCAGAGCAACATGCAGGTGAGCTGCGAGGGCCCGCTGGAGATGCTGGCGGACGCATCCCTGTCGATGGCCAGGAGAGAGATCGAGGCGGTCATCGAGGGTCCGGGAGGAGGGCGGTTCGCAAGCTCCCTCTGCCCGGTCTCCATGGATGCCGATCAGGCTCCCTCCCCGGTCGTGGCCGAGATGCTGCGAGCCTCCGGTGCCTGGAACGTGGGCCCGATGGCCTGTGTTGCCGGGGCGATCGCCGAGCGCGTTGGCCGGGACCTCGGGCGCCTGTCATCCAGGGTGATCGTCGAGAACGGCGGGGACGTCTTCGCGATAGCTCCGGGAGACATCAGCATCGCTCTGTTCCCCGGCGAGCGCTCCCCCTTCCCCCGGCGCATCACCTTCACGGTGAGTGCACGGGGAGGAGTAGGAGTCTGCACCTCGAGCGGCAGGTTCGGTCACTCCCTCTCCTTCGGGCAGGCTGATGCCGTGGTGGCGATTGCCGGAAGCGGAGCCGAGGCCGATGCCGCCGCTACGGCCATAGCCAACAGCATCAGGGCACCGGAGGATGTGGAGGCGGCGATGAGCGACGGGGCTCTGATCGGGAGACTGAGGGGACTGCTGGTGTGTTGTGGGGACAGGATCGGAGTCGGCGGCAGCGTGCGCCTGGACAGCGCGGGCCGTGGCGCCGGGACCGGAGGGAGGCAGGTCGTATGAAGAGCAGAAGCGCGCTGCTCACCTTTCCCAAGGCCGTCATGGACAAGCCGATAATATCGAGGCTCCTGAAGAGCTGCGATGTCGAGGTGAACATCATGCAGGCCTTCATCTCCCCGTCGGAGGACGGAAGGATGCTGGCCATCTTCCTTGGGGAGGAAGAGGCGCTCTCCGGGGCCTTCCGCTTTCTCGAGGAGTGCTCGGTAGCCGTCAGGCATCCATCGAGGAACGTCTGGCTCGACGAGAAGTCCTGCGTCCACTGCGGCGCATGTGTGGCCCAGTGCCCGTCGGAGGCGCTCGTCCTGGATCCGGCGACTCTCGAGGTGAGGCTGGACGAGGAGAAATGCACGGGCTGCGGGCTCTGTGTGCCTGGCTGCGTCTACGGCGCTCTGGAGTCCATAGGGGAGCTGCTGGCCGCAGGAGGGGAGGGCCCGGTATGCGACTGGAGAGAACCTGGGAGGAGATAAACGAGAAGCTTCGGGCTGGCTCTGCCGTGGTGGTGACCGCCGAGGAGATGGCCTGGATATCCCGATCGGAAGGCATCCGTGCGACAGCCGGGAAGGTAGATGTGGTGACCACCGGGACCTTCGGTCCCATGTGCTCGAGCGGGGCCTTCCTGAACGTCGGTCATACCAGCCCCAGGATCAAGCTACAGAAGGCCTGGCTGAACGACGTCCCGGCCTACGCCGGTCTCGCCGCGGTAGACGTCTACATCGGCGCAACAAGCCTGCCGGAGGGCGATCCGGCGAACAGCGTCTTCCCCGGCCGTTTCGCCTACGGCGGCGGGCACGTCATCGAGGACCTGGTGGCCGGGAAGAGCGTTCTCTTCAGGGGCGAGGCATACGGGGGCGACTGCTATCCCAGGCGGAGCGTCGAGGCCGAGCTGGACCTTGCCTCTATGGGGGACGCCATTCTGGTCAACCCCAGGAACGCCTACCAGAACTACAACGTCGCGGTGAACGCCTCCATAGAGCGGCCGATCTACACCTACCTCGGGATCCTCAGACCGGGCGCGGCGAACGCGGGCTTCTCCTCGGCTGGGCAGCTCTCGCCGCTCCTGAACGACCCGCTCTACAGGACCATAGGCCTGGGCTCCAGGATACTGCTGGGAGGCGGGGAGGGCTATGTCTGCTTCCATGGGACACAGCACGATCCCGACGTGAGGAGGAACGAAAGGGGAGTCCCCATGGAGGGAGCCGGGACGATCTGTGTCGCCGGAGACCTCAAGGGGATGAGGAGGGAGTACGTGCGCGGAGTCTCCATAAGGGGCTACGGTGTATCCCTCGCCGTAGGCATAGCCGTCCCGGTTCCCATCCTCGACGAGCAGATGGCTGCCTTCACCTCGGTGTCCGACGAGGACATCCTCGCTCCGGTGGTCGACTACGGGTCGGACTATCCGGAGCACGGCGGCGCGCCGCCCCTGGGGATGGTCAGCTACGCCGAGCTGAGGAGCGGGTGCTTCGAGCTGCGCGGGAAGCGGGTTCGCTGCTCCTCGATCTCGAGCTATCCGAGGGCCCGCGCGATCGCCGGTGAGCTCCGGGACCTGATGATGGAAGGGAGGTTCCTGCTGAGCAGACCGGTTGCTCCCCTGCCGGGTGCGGCGGGGTACCCGGGCGGGCGTCCGGCGTGAGGTTGCTCCTCCCGGGATCGCCGCTCCCACCGGGTTTGACAGACGCGAGGAACGGGCATATCATCGCTGGTTGTGGATTGATTTGGGACCTATTGCAACCACGTTAAAAAAAGCTAAAAAGTCGGATCCCTCCTTCAGGGCCAGTCTTCCGTCCGGCCCCGAGAAATCCGACTAAGCCCGGAAAGGCTGGCGAGATGCGAAACCTCTTCACTAGCGAATCGGTGTCCGAGGGACACCCCGACAAGATCTGCGATCAGGTCTCCGACGCCATCCTGGACGCACACCTGGCCGGGGACAGGAACTCCCACGTCGCTTGCGAGACCCTCGTCACCACCAACTTCTGCCTGCTTGCCGGCGAGGTGAAGAGCAGCGTGAAGATCGACTTCGTCGATGTCGCGAGGGAGACCATAAGGGACATCGGCTACACCCTGCCGGGGCTCGGCTTCCACTGGGAGGAGAACAAGTACCTCTGCCTCATACACCCTCAGTCGTCGGACATAGACCAGGGTGTGGAGGCCGAGCACGGCGCGGGAGACCAGGGCATCATGTTCGGCTACGCCTGCAGGGAGACCAGCGCGTTCATGCCCTACCCCATCCAGATAGCCCACAGGCTGCTCGAGAGGCTGTCGGAGATCCGCAAGGAAGGGCTGCTGCCCTGGGCAAGACCGGATGCCAAGAGCCAGGTCACCGTCGAGTACGAGGATGACCGTCCGCTTCACATCAGGGAGATCCTGATGTCGGTCCATCACGCGGACGATGCCCTCGAGGCCGAGATGGAGGACGACATCAGGCGGAAGGTCATCGCCCCCGTTCTCGACACCTTCGACCCGCACCTGGACTGGAACGGCCATCTGCTCTACAACCCCTCCGGCAGGTTCGCGATAGGGGGGCCGCACGGGGACTCCGGGCTAACCGGGCGCAAGGTCATCGTGGATACCTACGGCGGGGAGGGAAGGCACGGCGGCGGCGCCTTCTCGGGCAAGGACCCGACGAAGGTAGACAGGTCGGCCACCTACATGGCAAGGCACATCGCCAAGAACATCGTTGCCTCGGGAGCTGCGGACAGGTGCGAGGTCCAGCTGGCTTACGCCATTGGCAAGCCCGAGCCGCGGTCTGTCCGTGTCGATACCTTCGGCACAGAATCGGTGGACCCGCTCAGGATCGAGAGCGCGGTCAGGGAGGTGTTCGTCCTCACGCCCTACGCCATAATTGAGTATCTCGATCTGCAGAGGCCGATATACAGACGGACCGCTGCTTTCGGCCATTTCGGAAGGAACCCCGGAGGCGATGGCACCTTTACCTGGGAGAAGACCGACAGGGCCGACGATCTCCGGCGCCTGCTGCTCGACTGATCCCGGCCGCAGGCTGCCCCGGGAGTCGTGACGGGATGAGCCTGCTGCTGCTCCTGCCCCTGCTCCTGCCATCCGCCTCGGCAGTGGACAGCCTGGATGCCAGGCTGGCCGGGACCAGGGAGAGGCTCGCAGAGCTCGAGGCTCAGCAGGCCGAGGTGGTCGAGTTGCTGCTGGCCATGCACGAGGAGCTCGAGACGGCCAGAGAGCTCTACAGGGAGCTCTCCAGACAGGAGGCGGAGATCTCGCTCTCGATAGAGGCCGTCGAGGGCACTGCCGGCCGTACCGATTCGACGAGAGGCGACCTCGAGGAGAGCCTCAGGGCCTACCTTCTGTACATCTACTCCCACAGGCGGTCGACCGGCTTCGAGACCCTCTTCGGCTCCGGGGGCATAGGTGCGATGGTGCGACGCGAAGCCTACCTGGATCACCTGGCCAGGCAGGCCGCGAACGAGTACTCCAGGCTCTCGAGGAGCACCGACTCGCTGGGCCACTTCCGTGATTCGCTGGCGGTCCTGCATCAGCGGGTGGCCGTTCTCCAGGAGAGGATGATCGAGGTAGGGGAGAGCATCTATCTCGAGGAGGCGAGACAGGCGGCGCTCCGCAGCGAGATCGAGACGGAGATAGAGGCAGCGAGGGACTCCGCCCTGGCTCTCGAAGCCGAGAGGCAGCGCCTGGGCGCTCTTGTCGCCAACCTCCAGTCGGGAAGCGGGCATGTCGCTCCGCTTGGCCCTGTGGGGTCGCCTGACAGCTACTTCGAGCAGAACAGGGGCTCCATAGAATGGCCCGTCTCGGGAAGCGTGACCAGGCACTTCGGCATCGTCGTGCATCCCGTCTACGGCACCGAGACCGTGAACGACGGCGTATGCATCTCCAGCCAGGCCTCCGAGCCGGTGAGGGCGGTGCGTGGGGGAACGGTGCTCTACGCCGACAGGTTCGCCAGCTACGAGCAGATGGTGATCATAGACCACGGCGATGGCTTCTTCACCGTGTATGGCTACATGTCGGACAACTCCGTGGCGGTGGGGGACGAGATAGGGTCGGGCCAGGAGATCGGCACGACCGGCAGGCTCCCGGGCGGCAGCGCCGGGGTCTACTTCGAGATCAGGAACGGTGGCCAGCCGGTTGACCCCGAATGGTATCTCGAATGATCGGGTGGCCGGAACGTTGAGAGCTTTCGAGAGCGTCAGGTACCAGGACCAGGCCGCGAGACTGGTGGAGTCTGCCCTGGAGTCGGGAAGGCTGGCCCATGCCTACGTCTTCTCGGGTCCGCAGGGGGTCGGGAGGCTTACCGCGGCGCTTGGCCTTGCGGCCTCGCTGGTCTGCGAGCGGCAGGCAGGTTCGGGCTACTGCGGGGGCTGCAGGCAGTGCGAGCGGGTCTTCCGATTCGACCACCCCGATGTCAGGGTTACCGTTCCCGTGACGGGGTCTACGACCGAGGAGCAGCTTCTGGAGCTCTTCCAGAGAAGGGCCACCGACGGGATCAGCCCATTGGAGATCTCCGGAAAGGGCTACATAGGAATAGCGCAGGTGAGGGCCATCTCTCAGAGGCTCTCTCGAAGGGCCTTCGAGAACAGGGGGAGGGTGGAGATAATCTCCGGGGCGGAGAGCATGAGGGTCGAGGCGGCGAACGCTCTGCTCAAGACACTAGAGGAACCGCCCCCCGGTGTTCACCTGATCCTGACAACGAGCTCTTTCTCGAGCCTGCTGCCGACCGTCAGGTCGAGGTCTCAGCTTGTGAGGTTCAGGAGGATCCCGGCGGCGGCTGTGGCCAGAGAGCTCGAGGAGAAGCTGCAGGTCGACCCGTCATGCGCGATGCGCATCGCCGCGGCATGCAACGGGAG
>JAFGKQ010000209.1 GCA_016928495.1 Candidatus Fermentibacterales bacterium | reverse complement strand
GCGCCAGGAGCTGGCCTATCACGATCATGAGGTTGGCCGCAAGGGCAGGGTCCCTGTCCATGAGACCGGTGACGGCGTCTCTCGACAGGAAGAGCACCTCTCCCGGCTCGGCTACGCTGACGGTGGCTGAGCGCGGCCTGCCGTCTATGAACGATATCTCGCCGAACACCTCTCCGGGTTCGAAGGAAGTGATAAGGAATCCCCCGCTCCTGTCATCGGTGACGTTCACCTTGCCCGACTGGACGACGAACAGGTCCGTGCTGCGCTCCCACTGCTCGACCAGCACCTGATGAGCCGTGGTGTTGATTGCCTGGCAGGTTTCGAGGATCCCGGGCTCGTCGAGCAGCCGGATCGGGGCCTTCTTCCAGCTCTGGTGCCTCCCGTAGAGGGCTGCTATCTCGTCGCTGACACCCAGCTCCTCGTCCGTGAGGATGAGGCTCTGTATGTCATCGGCCTCCCTCAGTCTCTCGGCCATGAGCTGGCAGAGGCCCGACGCGAGGTGGGCCACCTTCGAGGGCGACTTCTTCAGAAGCCCGGGGAGGGCCTTGCGTGACAGCGACAGCACCTCGCCATCCTCGGTCGCAACGACCGTGGCCGAGCGTGGGCTCTCGGCGAGGAAGGACATCTCGCCGAAGATCTCGCCGGGGCCGAGCATCGTTATCACGAAGTTGTCGGCCTTCTCGTCGATTACGGAGAAGCGCCCCTTCGTGACGATGTACATCTCGTTGCCCTTCTTCCCCTGCCTCGCCAGGACCGTCCCGTTGCTCACGCTGGTCCGGGTCAGCACCTGCTCCACGTCCGGATCGTCGAGGATGTTGGCCTCATCGAAGATGCTGGCTGGTGACATTCAGGGCGTCCTTTCCGGGCTTCGTGCGATCAGCACCTGAGAGCTACCCGCAAAGCATAACCGGCACGGGAGGTCCTTGCACAGTCTGTCAGGCTGGCCTGCAGGCGCCTACAGAGAGATGAAGGCCACGCGCGAGAGGGTACTGCCGGCAACGGATGCGACCGCGAAGTAGATGCCGCTCTCCCTTTCGTCCATGCCTGCCGTGAAGCGATGCTCGCCCTGCTGCAGGGGGCCGTCGCAGAGCTCCTGCACGAGCCTGCCGTCCAGGGAGAGCACGTCCAGGCGTACATGGGCCGGGGATTCCAGAGAGAGGACCAGCTCGACCGTGCCGATGCATGGGCTTCCACTCACTGCGAGGGCAGCGGGGCCGGTGGCTCCGGGCTCCGCCTGCACGCCCTCGGGCGTGAAGTGCAGCCTCATGCAGGTCAGGAAGGACATCAGCTCGCCGCTCGGACTGGTCGGCAGCCCGGCATCCAGGCACCTGTCGGCCGGGGGCAGGCCCATGGCCCTGGCGTTGACGGTGGTCCCGGTATGGCCGAGGTAGCGGAACTCCACCACCAGATTGTCGATACCGTTGTACGGGAACACCTTGTCGAGATCGAAGCCGTTCCATCCCGGAGTGGAGCCGGACCACTCGATCGATAGCGTGTCACGCGCCAGTAGACAGGTGGGCATGCCCCAGCCGTAGTTCTCGTCGAAAGTGGTGGAGAGCGAGGAGTGAGGGCAGTGGCACATGAGCAGCTCGAACTGGTAGACGGTCAGCCTGGCGGAGTGCTCGTGGGTGGTGTAGAGCTCCACCCTCTCGAACTCCACCGGTCCGCCTATCTCCTGTTCGAGCACCAGAACCTGGTACCTTCTGCCCGGATCCCCTCAAGAGCCGCAGAAGGGCCTGTTGGTCGTAAGGGTGCCCCCCTGGCCGATCTCGACGAAGTCCGCGGCGGAGATACCGACAAGAAGCAGGGCCAAAGTGACTGCGCGCATGCCGGACGCCTCCTCGAGGAAGATGATAGCGCTGCTGCCCCGAGTCGTCACGGAGCTGGAGCGCTAGCCCGTCAGATCCGCGAACAGCTCCAGGTAGTCCTTGAGCAGCCTGGTGACCAGGAATCGCTGCCTGACGGTCTCGCGCGCCCTGGTGCCCATCGTCTCGCACAGGGCCGGGTTGCGTACGAGCTCGACTATCCTGTCTGCGAACGCGTCGGCATCCCTGGGCGGGAGCGTGAAGCCGTTCGTCCCGTCCTCTATCTGGAGCGGGATGCCGCCTATCGCGGAGGCTACGACGGGCCTCGACTTCCACATGGCTTCCGTCACCGTCAGGCCGAAGCCCTCCCTCACGCTCTTCTGGATCACGACCGTGGCGGCTCTCTGTATGGCGTTGACCAGTCGGTTGCTCTGGTAGGTGATAAGGATCAGGTCCCCCTTCTCCAGGAGATCTGAGGACTTCTCCCTCACCTCGTCGTAGACCGAGTACCCCTCCGGGTCGTCGCTCGCCATCGAGCCACAGAGCACCAGGCGGCAATCGACCTTCCGGCGGACCTTCCTGTATACGTCGAGCACTCCCAGAGGATCCTTCCAGCGGTCGAAGCGGGATACCTGCGCCAGTATCGGCCTGTCGGTCGGTATTCCGAACTTGTCCAGGATGTGGTGGGCCTCCTGATCTCCCATTGGTCGGTTCTTCGGGGCGAGTGGATCGATCGCCGGGTGGATGACCCTCTGCTCTACCGGCAGGTCGGGCTTTCTGTAGTCCTCGGACGAGATGATCACCACGTCGTACCTGATGATGAAGGTCTTCAGGAATTCCCATAGCTCTCTGTTCGGATCGGTGATGTCGATGTGGCACCGCCAGATCCAGGGCTGCGACTTCCTGTAGTACCGGATCATGGGCAGGGGCTGCGGGTCATGCACCACAACCATGTCGTGGTCTATATGCGTGAAGATCGAGAACTTCCTGTTGGTCTCCAGGTAGATCTCCTTCTTGGCTCTCGTCAGCCTCAACCTGCCGCCCTGGAGGGAGTTGTGGAACTGCTTCGTGATAGCGAAGAAGTCGCTGTTGCCGTGGAGCACTCTCCAGCCCGCGTCGACCGAGGCATCGTTGGTGAGAGGCAGCAGGGAGGAGAGCATCTCCGCCACGCCACCTCCCAGGTAGGTCGAGTTGAGGTGGAGCATGTGCTTCCCGTATATACTGCTCGCCTGCCTGATGATGGCTGTGATGGTGTCAGCTCCGACAAGATCCAGATACTCTTCCAGGTTACCCATTCTCCTCTTCCTCACATAGTTCTTCGAGCACGGCTCTGACGGCGTCAGGGTCCTTCAGCCTGTGACGGGCGCGCGTCTCTCCCCTGCCTACCTTGATCGTCCAGGCCCTCCTGGGCATGGCCCTGAACAGGTCCTCGTCCGTGAGGTCGTCCCCCAGGGCCAGGACGAAACCCCATCGCCCGTTCCGGAGGAAGGCAAGAGCGGCCTCGCCCTTGTTGATCTCGGCGTTCCTGACCTCGATCACCCTGCTGCCCTCGAGCACGTCGAGCTTCATCCCCGCGGTCCTCGAGTAGAGGTCGACCAGCAGGCTGCGCGACCGGACACGCCCCAGGTCGGGCTGTGTCATCCTGTAGTGCCATGCGAGCGAGTAGGCCTTCTCCTCGACCATGGCCCCCGGGGTCCTGTCGACGTAGAACTCCATCAGTGACCTGATCTCGCTCTTCCAGTCCGACCTCAGGGGCCTGAACTGGCGCCAGCTTCCCGGACGCTCCGCGAGCCAGGCCCCATGCTCGGCTACAAGGCCTATGGGGAGGCTTCTCAGGAACCGGTCCAGGGTCTCTCTGTCCCGTCCGCTCACGACAACCACGCGTGTGCCCTCCCGGGCGGCAAGTCTGGACAGGAGCTCCCTCACCAGGTCGTCGGGGCAGGCCTTGTCGGGTCTTTCCCTGAAGGGGACCAGCGTTCCGTCGTAGTCCAGAAACAGCAGGCGCCTGGCGGACTCGCGGAAGCACGAGAGCATGTCGGCCTTCGATTCCCCGTCGAGCCGCGGGATCCCATCCTCCGCGGTGGTCGCCGTCTGTTCCAGCTGCTCGACGAAGTCGCCGGCCCAGCGGGAGACATCGTAGCGGGCTATCCTCTTCCTCATCGCCGCCATCCTGGCGGCCTGCTCCTCGGCGGGCATCTCCAGCGCAAGCAGAATGGCGTTTGCCACCCCGTGGCAGTCCATGGGATTGACCTGCAGGGCTTCCCCCAGCTCCATGGCTGCTCCGGCCATCTCACTGAGGACCAGCGCCCCCCGCTCGTCGGATCTTGTGGCGACGTACTCCTTGGCCACCAGGTTCATCCCGTCCCTGATCGGCGTGACGAGCGCGACGTCAGCTATCCCGTAGAGCGCTGCGAGCGTGTCGAAGGCCACTGTCCCGAAGTGGCACAGGACAGGCGAGGTGGTGATGCCCCCGTAGGCGCTGGCGATCCTGCCTATCGCCTCGTCCAGCTCGTGCTTCAGCTGCTCGTACTGCGGCACACTGGTTCGCGAGGGGACCACCAGCAGCGACAGGACCACCCTGTCTCGGTAGCGGGAATTGTCGCGCAGGAAGAGGTCGTAGGCCTCCAGCCTCTGGAGCAGCCCTTTGGTGTAGTCCAGCCTGTCGACCGAGAGTATCAGCTTCCTGTCGCCGATCTCCTCCCTGAGCCGTGACGCCTCGCTCCGGACGCCGGGAGTATCAGGGGCCCGCGAGAAACGCCCGAAGTCTATGCTCATGGGGAAGACGTCCACCCTGACAGCCCGGCCGTCGACGTCGATGTGGCCCAGCTGCTGGTCGTGTCCGCACAGCCTGAGGGCAGCGCTGAGGAAGTGCCTGGCGTAATCGTAGGAGTGGAACCCGACGAGGTCTGCCCCGAGGAGGCCTCTGATGATCTCGTTCCTCTCCGGAAGCAGCCTGAACAGCTCGAAGGACGGGAAGGGGATGTGGAGGAAGAAGCCGATGC
>JAFGKQ010000208.1 GCA_016928495.1 Candidatus Fermentibacterales bacterium | reverse complement strand
GCATGGGCGGTCGCGCTGGCCCTGATCTCCCGAAGCAGGAGGCGCGGGGGATGAGAGTCGTGATGGTGTCGGCGGAGATGCATCCCTACGCCGTTACGGGCGGCCTGGGCAGCGTCGTGGGCTCCCTGTCCAGAGCCCTTGCCGGCAGGGGCGTGGAAACCAGCGTGGTGATGCCCATGTACGAGGCTGGCGCGGCCGCGAGCCAGCCGGGCTCCACGCTGGCTGGCACCCTGCCGGCCGGAGGTGGCGAGAGCTTCGACCTGCACGAGGCCAGGGACTCCGACGGCCCGGTCAGGCTGCTCCTGGTCCGGTGCCCCGCCCGCTTCGCGAGGGACGGGCTCTACGGTCCTACGCCCGGAGAGGCCTACGAGGACAACGCGGACAGGTTCGCATTCCTTTGCCGCGCTGCCGCCTCCCTGCTGAGCTCGCCCTTCTGCGACGGCACGGACGTGGTCCACTGCCATGACTGGCACGCTGCCCTTGTCCCGGCCTACCTTCCGGGCGGCCCGGCCACCGTTCTGACGATCCATAACCTTGCCTACCAGGGCAACTTCCCTGTCGAGGACTACCCTGTGACGGGGCTTCCCGGATCGCTGCTGGTCCCTGGCGTGCTCGAGTTCTGGGGCGGGTTCAGCTTCATGAAGGCGGGCATCGTGCTGTCGAACGCCGTTACCACGGTCAGCCCCACATACGCCAGGGAGATACTCACTGCGGAGCAGGGCATGGGTCTCGACGGAGTGCTGCGTAGCAGGTCGACTCCCCCTGACGGGATACTCAATGGCATCGACTACGGCGAATGGGACCCCGCCGGGGACGCAGAGATCGCCAGCAGGTTCGATGCCGGGCGGCTCTCGTCCAGGAGGCTCTGCGTGGAGGATCTGAGGGAGGGGCTCGGCCTCGATCCTGGCTCCGGCTCCATGCTCGTGGGGATGGTCGGGAGGCTCACCTACCAGAAGGGAGTGGACCTGCTGATCGATTCCCTGGACCGGCTCGCGGCGCTTCCGATCCAGCTCGCCGTGCTGGGCTCCGGAGAGTCGCGTCTGGAATCGGCACTGCTGGGCGCATCGGCACGCTATCCCGGGCGCATGGCCGTGCGAACCGCTTTCGACGTGACGCTGGCCCGGAAGATATACGCCGGGTCCGACTGCTTCCTGATGCCCAGCCTCTTCGAGCCCTGCGGAATCTCGCAGATGATAGCGATGAGGTACGGCTCGGTGCCCATCGTGCGGAGGACCGGAGGGCTGGCGGACACGGTGCTGGAGGCGGGTCCCGGCAGTGGCAACGGGTTCCTCTTCGACAGGCCGGAGCCCGACGATCTGGTCGGGGCTGTCGAGCGGGCTGTCTCGTGGTTCTCGAACAGGCACGCGTGGACCTGGATGGTCAGGAGGGCCATGGCCGCGGACAACTCATGGGACAGACGGGTCGAGGACTACCTCGGCCTCTACCGCAGGGTGGTCGGGGGTGTCTGAGACGCCGGGGCCCCGGAGCGCCGCCCGCGGGCTGCTTTCTCCGGTGACTCAGCTCTGGAGCCCCTTATCGGCATACCGTGTCCTCGATTCGCCCCGTGCGGCTTCCCTGGCCATGCTGTCGGTTCTGGCCCTGAGCCTGCTCTGGGCCTTTCTCCCTCGTCTTGTCCTGGATTGGGACGAGCTCGAGGCCACATGGGAGGCGGACAGGAGGGCCAGCCTGGCCGCTGAGGGCTCCGGGGTTGCGGAGACGGACAGCCTCGTGGCGCTCGAGAGACGGGGCATCCGATGGCAGAGAGAGAACATGCCGTGGGTCAACCTGGCCGTCCGAGCCATCTACGCCCTGGCCGGAGGCTTCGCAACCTGGGCCGTGAGCAGGGCCCTGGGGTGGGCCGGCCGGCTTTCCAGCCACTTTTCCGCCTGTGCTCTGGCGCAGGGTGCATACGTTCTTGTTTCTTCGGCCTTCTTCCTGATCGCCTTCAGGCTGAGCGCCCCGCTCGTGGCGAGACCCGGCCCCGCCCTGCTCTTCGCGCCGGGCAGCGGCGGAGCACCGCTCCACGGGTTCCTTCACTATGTTCTCGAGAGCTTCGACGTCGCCTCGGTCGCTACGGTAACAGCCTGGGGGATCGGGCTGGGACGCCTGCTCGGGCTGGAGAGGACGGCTGGCCTCAGGCTGTGCTTCGCGGTCTACGTCGTCGGCGTTCTGCTGGTGTCCAGCCCGATTCTCCTCTCGTCGGGGCAGTAGGATGACATGGGTCCGTGCCGCTCTTCCCGCTCAACGGATGTTGTGAGGTGTAGATGTGACTTGCTGCCTGCTTTCAGCTCTGCTGCTGACCTCTCTCCCCGCTGTCGAGGAGGCAGCGCCGGCGCTGGAGGTCTTCCCCGCCTGGGAATCCGATGGAGAGGTCGAGAGGGTCATGCTGGACCTCTCCGGCTGGGTTTCGGTTGCGCTCGGCTCGTCGCCCGATCTGGAGGCCGCTGCGGCCGACGTGGAGGCTGCCAGGGCCTCGAGGGGCTCGGCACGATCTCTGCTTCTTCCCACGCTTAGCCTCTCTGCTTCGGCCGGAAGGACCTGGAGCACCTCCGTCGGCGCCACGGGTGATCCGGTGGATCTGGGGACTGGCTCCTACAGCGCGAGCCTGACCCTGACTCAGGACATACTCAACTCCGGGGGAAGCGACTGGCTGAGCCTCTCCGCACAGGAGCAGGCTCTGGATGCGTCAGAGGAGGACTACCGGGCGGCCCGCCTGGCGCTCGAGCTGGAGGTTCTGGAGGCCTTCTACGACGTGGTCGAGGCCGGCGAGCTGGAGAGGTCGGCCGAGAGAGCGCTGGAGCGCAGCGCGAGGCAGCTCGAAAGAGTGGAGGCCCTGTACGGGATGGGCGGCGCAACCACGCTCGAGTACCTGCAGGCCTCGGTCCAGGAGAGCAGCGACAGGCTGCGGGTCTCCCAGAGATCTCAAGCCCTCCGGACCGCCTACTACGAGCTGTACGACGCCTGCGGTCTCATCCCCCGGGGAGCGACGATGTACCTGGTGGACCTCCGGGCCGTGCTCGAGCCTCTCAGCCTCGAGACCCTGCGAGGAATGGACCTGGACCCCGGATCGAGCCCCGGCCTGGCCGCGTCCCGGCATCGCCTGAGGCAGGCCGAGCTGTCCTGGAGGGCCCAGCGGAGGAGCTACTGGCCCTCGCTGTCGGTGTCCGGCAGCTATAGCTGGTCGGATGACGAGCTGGGTCTCGACGGCTGGTCGGACGAGGACAGGTGGAACGTCATGCTCTCCCTGCGCTGGACCATCTTCGATGGATGGCTCAGAGAGAGCAGAATAGGCTCGTCCCGGGCCGGCTACCTCAGGTCGGCTGCGAGCCTGGAGAGCCTGGAGAGCTCTCTGGTTGCCGGCATAGCCGGGCTCAGGGAGTCGCTGGCAGGGTCCATAGAGAGCTACGATCTGGCGGTCCAGTCCTCGGACCTCGCCCTTCAGGCCTACGATCTGGCAGTGCGGAGCTACGAGCTGGGCGCGGCGAGCCTGATAGAGATCCT
>JAFGKQ010000207.1 GCA_016928495.1 Candidatus Fermentibacterales bacterium | reverse complement strand
GGACTCCTGTGTAGGCCGTCAGCATGCTGAGGAGCTGCAGGGCGCCCCCGCTTCCCTCCAGCGTGAGCATGTTGCTCAGCTCGTCGAAGGTCCTGAAGGCGGACTGGAGCTCACCCATGGCAAGTTGCAGGACGTAGAGGTCTACGTGTGGCGGTCTCGAGGATCTCTCGAGGGACTCGCTCGCGTAGAAGGATGCAAGGCCATAGTCCTCCAGAGCTTCGGGCCATCTCCCCAGGACCTCTCGAACACGTCCCCGCTCCTGCAGGCTCATCCTGAGAGCGAGAGGGTCGGCCTGCCGTCTGGAGATCTCCACGGCCTCGTCTGCGGCCTCGAGTGCCGCGCCATAGCTTCCGAGCCTCATACTGACGTTCGCAAGAGAGGAGAGCAGGGCCACGCGATCGGATTCGAGGGCCGAATCGAGCGCCTCGCGGAGCAGAGGCAGGGCCTCGGAGGGTCGTCCCTGCATGTCGAGGATCCTGGCCAGAAGCGGGATCGCCCGCAGGTCGTCGAGCTCCCGCAGCAGCAGGCTTGCCTCATCGAAGCGGCTCTGCTCCACCAGACACCTGGCGAGAAGAAGGGCCTTGTCGGAGCGGGATGCGTCACCATCCGAGCCCAGGGAGTCACGGAGCAGCGCTTCCGCCTCCCTGTTCCGTCCCATTCCGAGGAGCGCCCTTCCCCGCACGAGAGGAGCGGAGTCGGGAGCCAGAGCCTCCGCGTCCGCGAACCTGCCGAGCCTGACGCAACAGGCCGCCACTATGGTCCTTTCGGAGTCAGAGAGGGTCTCCGTAGACTCCCCGGCAGACTGGCAGGCAGCTCTGTAGGAGCCTTCGTCGTGAAGCTGCTGAAGGGTCAATCCGAGCGGAGACGGCTGCGTGACCGCCTGTGCCTCCGCACGGAACCTGACACCGAACCATGCCGGCCCGGGGTAGCCTCCGGTCTCCGCGATATCCCCGACATCGAAGATGTCCAGGTCGATCGCGGCGGTAGCTTCCCCCGGGAGCCTGACCTCCTCGGCTATGGAGGCC
Source organism: Candidatus Fermentibacterales bacterium (assembly GCA_016928495.1). Classification (GTDB taxonomy): domain Bacteria; phylum Fermentibacterota; class Fermentibacteria; order Fermentibacterales; family JAFGKQ01; genus JAFGKQ01. The sequence continues at coordinate 4,400 of JAFGKQ010000207.1, read as the reverse complement.
CGGTCCGGGAAGACCGGCGACCTGGCCTGGGTCAGGACGACGGCCATGTCTGGGGGCGAGGCGCCCATGAAGTCGCAGAGGATGTCCAGGAGGTCCTCCGAGGCGTAGTCTACCTGATCGAACACGACCAGTCTCTCGACACCGCTCGCGGCAGGGAACAGGGTCCTGACAAGGGTCGCAGGCGAGTCGACGGCTCCCCCCCCGGCCGGTCTATCGGGCAGGGAGCGCATGCTCTCCTGTGGCCTGCAGCGAACCACCCTTACACCCCATCCCCTTCCCGCGGCCGTCGAGACCCACTCGTTGACCAGGGAGTCCCTCTGCTGCCAGGAGCCTCCCGATACGAGCGTGAAGCCGGGCTTCGGAAGCCACCTCGCCTCCCTCGGCAGAGACGCCGGCGCGGGGAGGTCCGTGCGGTCCGATACGGCATTGAGGCGCCTGGAGGGCCTCGAGTCCATGAGAAGCGAGATCTCGGGTGCCTCCGGGTCGTCCCAGAGGTATCCGCGGCTGGAGAGCATGGCTCTTCCTAGCATGTGGAAGTCCGCGGCCGGGGTTGCGAACCCGCCGGACGTTACCTCCGCCGGCATCAGATCCGGGTCCGCGTGGGTGAGCAGAGAGTCCCCCCAGAAGAGCAGGTGCGGCTTTCCGCTACGGGTCACGTAGCTCTGGGGGCCTATGCCGAGATGGAGCAGGCCTGACGAATGAAGGCGCAGGATCGGTTCTATCAGAGCACCGAAGCTCATGGGCGGACCGGTGTACGGGGTGACCCCGACTCCGCTGGCCGAGAGGCAGAGCAGCCTGTTGCCGGCCTCCCTGACCTCCGTGGGCAGGACAACTCCCGGGACGTCGAGCCCCGAGAGCTTGCGGACCATCTCCCTGACTACCTCGGGGTCGCCCTCGTACCGGAAGACGCGCCCGATCCTGCGCTCCCCGCCGGAGATGAACACGACGTCCGTGCGCCCGCCGCTCAGGTGACGCCTGGATACTATTCCCTCCAGCTCCATGCTATCCTCTCTCTGAGTGCCGGTGCCCCGGGGATCGGAGGGGGCACTGCTGCCTCTTCAGGGAAAATATCCCTTTCCGTGCTGGGGTCCAGTAGCGGAGCTGCGCGGGGACCCGCGACCTACCAGGCGAAGAGCAGCTGTATCGAGCCGTCCAGCTCGCTGTCGCTCTGGCCCGACAGGTTGTCTCTGTTGCGCAGCCACCTCTTCGATGCGCTGGCGTGTGCCTGCAGCCAGTCGAGGGGGTATGCGGAGAGAGCCAGCGTCAGACCCGTGGAGTGCTCTACCACCCCGGAAGGGAAGACCTGGTGGGCCTGCACGCTGTCGGGCCAGCCTTCGTAGACGTCGCCTTCGCCGTGTCTCGTGTGGTCGATCCTCAGCTCGGAGAGCAGGGGCCGTGCGATGGTGGCCGAGACCGAAAGGGCCAGCCTGTCGCAGTCGGGTCCGAGGGCCGAGCCGATGATCCTGCCGGCATGCAGGTAGTAGTTGCACTCGCGCCTCTGGCTGTAGACGTAGCGGTCGATACGCGTGTACTCGAGCACCGCGCCCAGTCCGGGTCCTCGGAGGCAGCCGTCGAGCCCCAGCGTCCACGCGAGCTTGTTCGGATACTGGTTGGCCTTCTGGTACTGGATATCGTCTATCAGCAGCTCCCCGTATGCCAGCAGGCCGTCCGCCGGCCTGAAGGTGGCGTCGATGCCGAGGAATGCGTTGTCGTCCTCTCTCTCGTTCCATTGCACGGGGTACCAGGGTATGAAGGGGTTGGTGTAGGCCAGGTCTATCCCCGTGGCGCTGTAGAGAAGGGCCTCGCTGAGCCCGATCCTGAGGAACGGCCAGGGGGTCATGTCGAGCCTGTGAGCGGTCAGCCAGGTTCCGGAGTCGCTGTCGACCGAGCCAGTGAGGCCGGTGAAGGAGGCATCGTCGCCCAGCGCGTACTGCACCCACAGCATGTCGATGCCCGGGCTGTTGTCCGAGAGCATCAACTGGGTGAACCTCCCGGGCCCCCACTGCTGAGGCTTCCTTCCGAAGCTCAGCTCGAGCCACCTGTATCCGAAATCCAGGAAAGCCCAGTCGACGTATAGGTGCCTTCCAGGCTCGGAGCCCTGATGCCAGGAAGGGAAGAACGATGGCGCAAGATCGTCGGAGCCGGTCCAGAGAGACATCTGCTCGTGCAGCTCGAGGCCCGGCAGCAGAGCGGCCTCTATCCCCATCCTGATGCCTGCCCTCTGCTCGAAGCCGGAGGCATCGAGGGCCTCGACTGTGGCCGAGCCCCCCGTCTCGATCGATGCTCCGGACCTGGTGGAGGGCGATAGGAGCGTGAGATCGAGCCTTTTCTCCGCTGCCTCGATGAGAGACATGGGAATCCCGCCCGGCTCGGGTGCGCCATCGGACTTCGTCGCCTCCAGGGCGTAGCGTCCGGAGAGCATGCCGAAGGGCCTGATGGGAGCAAGCAGCGGGAGCAGCCCCGCGGCCTCCCCGTGGTGGAGCCAGATGCCCAGGGGATCATCGAGCGGTAGGAACCCTGCGATGCTCGCCCTGCACGCGAGAAGGCATACTCCCACAGCGAACAGCCAGTGTCTCCCCGTTCCCCGGGCGGCCTCTCTCACCGGTCTCCCCCTTCCAGCCCCTTCAGGGCTTCCCGTCGCACCAGCCTGCCGGAGCGTTCCGCGCGCGGCCCTCAATGGGCGGAGGCATCGAAGTCCCTCCTCGCGTCGTGCCATTGCTCGCGCCAGGAGTCGTAGCTTCCAGCGACGATCGCTTCTCTGATCCGGGTCATCAGATCCGAGAAGTACTGCAGGTTGTGGAGGGTGGCCAGTATCGGCGCGAGCCACTCCCTGGCCAGGAAGAGGTGACGCAGGTACGCCCTGGTGTGGTTCCTGCAGGCGAAGCAGGAACAGCTCTCCTGGACGGGGCGGTGGTCGTTCCTGAACCTGGCGTTGCGCATGTTCAGCACCCCTCCCGGCACGAAGAAGGCCGCTCCCCTGGCGTTCCTGGTGGGGACCACGCAGTCGAACATATCTATGCCGCGTCCCACGAAGTCCACAAGGTCTTCCGGCTTACCCACTCCCATGAGGTACCTCGGGCTTCCGGCGGGGAGGATATCCACGCAGGATTCGACGGCGATCTCCGTCTCCCGTCTTTCCTCGCCTACAGACACGCCGCCTATCGCGTAGCCGTCGAAGCCCATTCGAACCAGCTCCCTGGCCGAGGCCTCTCTCATGTCGGGAAACGTCCCTCCCTGGACGATCCCGAAGAGCCGCCCCCGGTTCCAGCCCACAGCGCTGTAGGCATCGCGAGACCTCTGTGCCCAATCGAGAGTCAGATCCACCGACCGGCTGGTCCGCTCCCTGTCGCTGGGTTGCTCGAGGCACTCATCGAGGACCATCATGATGTCGCTGCCGAAGCGGATCTGGAGCTCTATCACCTGTTCCGGGGTCAGCGTGTGCAGGGAGCCGTCGATGTGTGACCTGAACTGGTAGCCCTCCGGCGAGCTCCTGCGCAGCCCGGACAGACTGAAGAGCTGGAAGCCGCCGCTGTCGGTCAGGATCGCGCCTGGCCATCCCGTGAAGGACCGCAGGCCTCCGGCCTGCTCGATTACCTCCACGCCAGGCCGGAGGTAGAGGTGGTAGGTGTTGGCCAGGATCAGGTTGTAGCCCATCTGGAGAAGGTCGGGCCATCGCACCGTCTTGACGGTGCCCTGGGTGCCGACCGGCATGAAGACCGGGGTGTCGACCGACCCCGTTGCGAACCTCAACTGCCCCGCCCTGGCCCTCCCGCTGGTCGCGACGACCCTGAAGGCCGCAGGTCCCGCGGCTTCGTCCGGAAGGGTCAGGGCTGGTCCTCCGGCACGCTCGTGACGGGTTGCTGCAACGAATGCGAGGAGTCCGGCGGGGCTGGCTCCTCATCGTGGGTATCAGCGGCCCGGGCCTCGGGGAGCGGTGGGAGGACGCAGGAAGTGTCCTCGTCCCCGGCGCCGGCTTGCTCCTCGACGGTTGGCTGGAAGAGGGAGTCGCCGGGAGAGACCTCCGGAGCCTCCATGCCTTCTATGGCTTCGAGCGCGTGAGCGCTCTCTCCCGGCTGTGACGAGCTGTCCGGTCGCTCCGGCTCCAGGGCGGGCGAGATCATGCCGTCGAGAGGCGATGTGTAGGAAAAGCCGGACGTGTCCGGGACGATCAGATCCTCGAGCGCGGGATCGAGATCGGTCTCGAGCAGCAGGATCGGGTGGTCCGGGTCGAGCCTCCTTATCTGCTGAAGCTCTCTCATGAGGTCCTCGGCCATCGAGTTCCTGTAGTACAGGCTCGCCAGCCGCACATGGAACTCGAGGCTATCGGGGAAGGCTGCCGACAGGGAGAGGTACTCCGCCAGCAGCGAGCGCTCCTCCCCGGGCAGGTCCCGTTCTACGGC
>JAFGKQ010000206.1 GCA_016928495.1 Candidatus Fermentibacterales bacterium | reverse complement strand
GCTGCCGTGGAGAGAGCGGCGGAGGTGTACTGCGTTCCGGTCTCCGGCAGGGTGGAAGTGGTGATCACGGTGGCTGTCCCACCGCTCGATGTCGACCTGTACCAGGCCCACAAGGCGATCGAGCACGGCAAGCTGGCGCTGGCGGAAGGGGGCAGCCTGATCCTGGTGGCCAGGTGCGCGGAAGGCGTGGGGGAGAGAGGTTTCGTGGACCTGCTCTCGAGCTTCGGGTCACCCCGGGAGGTGAGCGAGGGTCTGAGAGAGTTGGACTACAGGCTGGGAATGCACAAGGCCGCCAGGATAGCGGAGACTGCAGGCAGATCGACTATCCTCGCCTGCACGGACCTCGAGGATGCTGTGCTCGAGTCATGCTTCATCGAGCCGTGTCACGACCTGCAGAAGACCCTGGATGAGGAGATTCTCAGAGCGGGTGCCAATGCCGGCGTAGTCGTTCTGATGAACGGCTCGATGACCGTGCCTGAGATAAGGGGACACAACACTTATCTCCTGCGTCATGGCGAGAGATAGGAGATAAAGGGACATAACATCTATCTCCAGCTTTGTGGCTGAGATCGGGCTCATGATCGGAGATAGATGTTATGTACCCTTATCTCAAGCAGGAGATAAGTGTTGTGTCCCCATATCTCCTATCTGTCCAGGGCGCGGATGGTCTCGCGGGCGATCATTCTGCCCTCGTCCGTCTGCATGGCCAGTACCTTCACGCGGGACTTCTTCGAAGAGAGGTCGATGACCTCGTCCCCACCCGCGTAGCCGTACCTGTTGACCCTGTCTTCCAGCTCGATGCCGAGTTCCGACAGGCCCTGGCAGGTCAGGCTCCTGACCCAGGGGCTGCGCTCGCCGATGCCGGCGGAGAAGACCATGACATCGAGGCCGCCCATAACCGCGATGTAGGCCCCGATGTACTTGCGGAGCCTGTGGCAGAAGACGTGGAGGGCCAGGAGCGCGAGCCTGTTGCCCTGCCTGGCGCCGTCCTCGATCTCCCTGAAGTCGTTGGAGATGCCGGAGAGGCCCAGGACTCCGCTCTTCCTGTTGAGCAGGCTGTCGAGCTCCTCGAACCCCATGTCGTTGGTCCGCGCCATGTGGAGCATCGCGCCGGGGTCTATGTCGCCGCTCCTGGTGCCCATGACGAGTCCTTCCAGCGGCGTGAGGCCCATGCTGGTATCCACGGATCTCCCACGGTCCACCGCCGAGACCGACGAGCCGTTGCCGAGGTGGCAGGTGATGATCCTGAGATCGGCAACGTCCCTCTCGAGGCAGGATGCGGCCCGCAGCGCCAGGTAGTTGTGGGAAATGCCGTGGAAGCCGTAGCGTCTGATGCCCTGCTGCTCGTAGAAGCTGTATGGAAGCGCGTACATGTAGGCGTGAGCCGGCATCCTCTGGTGGAACCCCGTGTCGAAGACGGCCACCTGCGGCACCTGGGGCATCAGAGCCATGCTCTTCCTTATGGCTGCCAGGTTATGGGGGTTATGGAGCGGGGCCAAGCTGCAGAGCCTCTCGATCTCGGATACCACATCGTCGTCTATGACGACCGGATCGCTGTACTTCGAGCCCCCGTGGACGACCCTGTGACCCACACCCGTGATATCGGACAGGTCCCGGATGACTCCCATCTCGCTGTCCGTAAGCACTTCGACCACCGCTTCGAAGGCTACGTCGTGGTTGATCCTGCCGAGCTCCCTGATGACCTTGGTGCCGTCACCCGGGCGATGGACCAGCCGGCCACCCTCGATCCCGATACGCTCGACTATGCCCTCCCGATCGTTCGAGCGGTCATGCGTGTCGTAGAAGTTGTACTTGAGGGACGAGCTGCCGCAGTTGATGACCAGTATCTTCGCCGGCCTGCTCGAGCTGAGCCCGAGGCCGTAACGGTCCGCCCCGGCGGCAGCCCTGGCCTGAGCACGGCCCCTTGTCCTGTCCGGAGCATCGAGTGTTACGCAGACCGAGGCCAGGGCCTCGGAAGAGCCGTCTCTGCTACCTATCATCTCCTCCCAGGTGTACCAGGGGATCATGAGGTAGACCGACTCGGTAACCGCGAGCACTTCGACTTCCGATGCGGACTGCTTCCCCGAGGGCGGCTGCCCGAACATGTCGCCCGGCTCGAGCAGAGAGACACGCGACCTGCTGTCTCCGTCATCGGTCGCGACCACCTCCAGCTCTCCGGCCAGAACGATCCCGATCCGGGGCCAGGACCTGCCCTTCCGGACCACTACGCCTTCGGGCGACGCGATCCTGACATCGCTGCTCCTGATCAGATTCTCCAGCTCGGCCGTCGACAGGTCCCGGAGTGGCGGAACGTCGGAGAGGAGTTGCAGTACTTCAGACATTCGAGCGGCTGCCTTTCTTGAGGTTCGAAGGCCTCGCGCCCGGTCGATGCTCCCGGGTCGAGAGCGGCCGGATCGCGACGAGGCTGTCCGCAGGCTTCTGCTGCTAGTCCCTGCTGACCGTGTCCACCACCTGTCCCGATGAGTCGTGAATGGTGATGACCAGAGGCATGTCGCCCGGGAGCGAGTGCGTGGCGCACGCCAGGCAGGGATCGTAGGCCCTGAACGCCATCTCGACGAGGTTGAGCAGACCCTCGCTCACCTGCGCGCCGCCCCGTATCACCTTCTGTGCTGCCTTCTTGAGCGACATGCATATCGCGGCGTTGTTGTTGGTCGTGCCGACGATCAGGTTGACCTTGCGAACCAGCCCCCGCTCGTCCGTGGTGTAGTGGTGGATCAGGGTCCCCCTGGGAGCTTCCACGCATCCCACTCCCTCGCTCGGAGTGGCCTTCGGGATCGCCCGGATGTCCGTCGAGGTGATCTCCGGGTCCGTGGCCAGCTCGAGCAGCCTCTCGGCCGCGTACATCATCTCGACCAGCCGGGCCCAGTGCGTGGCCAGGGTGGCATGTACCGGCTTGCCGCCCAGGGTCGAGAACATCTTGTCGTAGGCCTCCTGCGCCATGGGTGTTGCCATCCCATCGGCCGCGTTGAGCCTCGACAGGGGAGTCGCCTTGTAGACTCCGCTGTCCTGTCCGTCCACCAGCCCCTTCCAGCCCACTTTCTTCAGATAGGGGAACTTCAGGTATGTCCAGGGCTCGACCCGCTCGGCCAGGTGATCCAGGTACTCGGAGGGATGGAACCTGGCAAGCTCCTCCCCCTCGGTGTCCACCACCCTGAGCTGCCCGTCGTAGAAGTTGACGTGGTTGTTCTCGTCCACCGTGCCTATCGAGTGCGTCCGGTGCGAGTAGGCGTCGCTCCTGATCATGGCCAGGTAAGCCTTGTTGCCCAGGACCATATCATCGAAGAGATCCAGGCTGAACTTCCCGAACTCCACCGTCCGCCGGGCTATCGCCTCGACCTCCTCGCGCTCCTCTTCCGTGAGGGCCTTGGAGATCCCGCCCGGGATCGCACAGACCGGGTGGACGGTACGACCGCCGAGCATCTTGATGATCCTGTGGCACTCGTGGCGGGTGTTGATGACCCTGAGGCCTATCTCCTCGCCGACCTTGCCGATCACGCCGAGGATGTTCCTGACCTTCGGGTCCGCATCCGGGCCCATGATGAAGTCCGGCCCGCCCAGGATATAGAAGTGGGTGGCGTGGTCCGTCACGAAGAAGGCGCTGTAGAGGAGCTCGCGGAGCTTCTTCGCCGTGGGGGGTATCTCGACCTTGTAGACGGCGTCGGCGGCCTTGGCGGAGGCCATGTGATGCGCCTCGGGACAGACGCCGCAGATGCGCGTGGTGATCCTGGCCAGCTCCTCGACCGGATGCCCTTCGCAGAACTTCTCGAAGCCCCTGAGCTCCGGGACCTGGAAGTAGACGTTCTCGACGTCTCCGTTGTCGTCGAGGAATATCTCGATCCGGCCGTGGCCTTCCAGCCTGGTGATGGGGTCTATGCTAATTCTCTTGCTCATTGATCGTCCGCCTTCGAAGGATCGAGTGGGCAAGGCCGAAGCGGTAGAACATGCCGATGGGGTAGGGGATCTGCTCGATGATCCTCTTCACGTCTTCCGGCTCTCGCGCGTCGATGATCGAGCCCAGGGCGCTGACTATCTTGGCGCCCTGGTCCACGACATTGGGGGGCGGCCCGTAGCAGCCCCTGCAGGGCATCCCGACGCTGGGGCACTGCGCGCCGCACCCCGTTCGGGTTGCGATTCCCGCGCAGAAGATGCCCTGCTCGAGAAGGCACTTGCCCGGCTCGGGGATTATCTCGAAGGGCCGGTGGAAGCCGGAGATCTTCTTGTCCTGCTTCTCGAGCGGGCAGTCCTCGCAGACTATCTTCTCCCCGGCCCCGACGACCGAGCCCCGTTCCGGCAGCTTTCCCTCGAGGACAGCCTGGAACAGCGCCCAGGTCTGGTCGGCGACCGGCGGGCAGCCCGGAACGTAGTAGTCCACCTCGACCACCTGGTCGAGGGTCAGCACCGTATCGTAGAACTCGGGAAGCTCCAGCTCGCCCTCCGGCACCCCGGTCGAGGTCCGCGGGATGATGCCCTCGGGGTTGTCCGTGCTGGGGGTCTCGAGGTAGGCCCTCTCGAGGATCTCCCTGCGGCTCTTGGCGTTGGCCAGAGCAGGGATGCATCCCTCCGAGGAGCAGGAGCCATAGGCTATCAGGATCTTCGACTTCTGCCGCAGCAGCTTCGCCATCTCCTCGTTCTCCGAGGTCCTGATGGCCCCGTTGAACAGGCAGAGGTCGATCTCGCCGTCCCGGAACCCGCGCACCTGCTCGTACTTGATGTCCATCGCGCAGGGCCAGAACACGATGTCCACCGCCTGGGACAGCGGCAGGATGCGGTCTCCTATGTCCAGGATCGAGATCTCGCAACCGCCGCAGCTTGCCGCCCAGTAGAAGGCGACCTTGGGCTTGCTCATGCGGAGTCCTCCTCCCGGCTGCCGGTGGCGGTCACTTCAGTGTCCCGAAGTACTCGGCGGTGAGCTGGCGCTTCTTTACCTCGGGGTTGACTCCGGTGTAGTCAGGCAGGATCATGGGCGCTATCCTGTCGGTGTCCACCTTCGCCTCGTCCAGCTCCCGGTTGTAGCGCTTCACGTGATC
>JAFGKQ010000012.1 GCA_016928495.1 Candidatus Fermentibacterales bacterium | reverse complement strand
TACCTGGCCAAGTCGGGGAACGAGCTTGCGCTGGAACAGAGCTACAGCTTCACGGACAAGGGCGGTCGCCACGTGATCATGCGTCCCGAGCTGACGCCCTCACTGGCGAGGATGATCTCCGCCCGCGGGTCCGAGCTTCCCAAGCCCCTGAGGTGGATGTCGATGCCCCTCTGCTTCAGGTACGAGAAGCCTCAGCGGGGCAGAGTCAGAGAGTTCCTGCAGTTCAACTGCGACATACTCGGTTGCGACTCGCCGGGCGCCGAGCTCGAGATGATGCTGCTGCTGAGGAGGATCATGTCCGGCTTCGGAGCGAGAGCGGGGCAGTACGAGATTCGCTACTCCAGCCGCAGACTGGCCGCTGTGGCTCTCGAGCGCGCGGGTTTCGGCCCCGGGGATGAGATGCTGGCAGCCTTCGCGCTCATGGACAAGAGGGCGAAGATGACGCCCGAGTCCTGGAGGCAGCTGCTGCGGGACAGCCTGCAGGACCCGGCCAGGGAAGAGAGCCTGTCGGCCTTTGCCTCCTGCCGCTCGCCGGACGACGAATGGCTTGCGAGCATTGCCGGGGACAGCGGGCCGCTCGAGGAGGTGAGGGCCCTTGCCCGCATGCTCGCTGAGTCGGGGGTCGAGGAGGTCGTGTTCGATGCCTCGATAGTCAGGGGGCTGGACTACTACACTGGAGTGGTCTTCGAGGTCCTCGACACCGGTTCCGAGAACAGGAGGGCTATCTGTGGCGGCGGCAGGTACGACGATCTCACCGGCATCTTCCCGGGGGAGCGAATCAGCGGCGTGGGCTTCGGGCTGGGAGTCCTCTCCCTGAAGCTGTTCCTCGAGACCTACGGGCTCCTCGACGTCGAGCGGACCGGCGAGAGTGGGCCCGCCGACGTCTACATGGCCGTGACCAGTGACGAGGACCGGCCCTGGGCCACTCGGGCGGCCGAGCTCATCAGGGATGCCGGTGTCAGGACCGCCATGGACATCACGGGCAGGAGCCTGACCAGGCAGCTCGGACAGGCCGACAGGATGGGCGTGCGCCTGGTAGTCATCGCCGGCCCCGACGAAAGATCCAGAGACGTGCTGACTCTCAGGGACATGACGACGGGTGATCAGGTGGAGGTTCCCCTTGCCGACATCGGACGGGTCACGGCCTCCCGGCTCGGGAGAGACTAGAGTGCCGGAAGCACCGGGAGTGGACCTGTTGCGTCTTCTGGCCAGGGCGACGGCGCACGATCTCAACAACTCGCTGACTGCGGTGCTCGGCAATGTCTCGCTCGCGAGGGCCTCGGGAGGCAGCTCCGAGCCCCTGGCAGGGGATGTGCTGCTCGATGCGGAGAACGCATCCAGGAGGATGAGGCTGCTGGTGGAGCAGCTCAGGTCCCTCCCGGATTGCCTGACGGCCGGTGCCGGAGCAGTGCCGGCCGGATCGCTGGGAGGCATGGTCGAGGAGTTGCTGGAGCTGGGGACGGGAACCGGATCGGGGAGAGGGAGAGTGGTCACGAGCTGCTCCGAGTGTGCCATCCTGGTTCCGGGAGCTGTCTTCAGGTTCGCGGTTGCCTGCGTCATCAACTCCCTCCTGAGGAGCGCGCCGGACGAATCCGGCCTTACAGTCTCGATAAGCCTCGAGCGGGGCCCTGATCGGACCGGCCGACACTGGGTCGTGGTCGTGGAATCGGCCGTCGACCCTCCCGGTTCTAGAGCTCCCGATGTAGCAAGCGATACGAGCCTGTCGGCGGCGGACCGGCTTCTGGGTCTGGCCGGGGGCTCGCTGGGCCGAGTCGGCGGCACGTCGGATGAGGGACTACTGAGGATCGAGCTTCCCTGTCTTCCGGATGTGGACGGGGAGCCGGATGCCGGAGAGGCAGGGAGTTGACCCCGTCGAGGCTCGTTCAGGTCGTGACCACGCTGCCCGGCGACAGCAACGCGAGGGACATCGCGGAGGTCCTTGTCGCAGGGGGACTTGCTGCCTGCGCTCAGATCGATGGTCCGATCACGAGCATCTACCGGTGGAAGGGCGAGCTGAGCTCGGGTAGGGAGTGGAGGCTGGTGCTCAAGACCCCGGGGAGCCATGCAGGGCGGCTGCGGGCGAGACTGCTCGAGCTCCATCCCTACGAGGTCCCCGAGATGATCCAGTCGGATATCGATCTCGTGCACGACGAATACGCCGAGTGGGCTGAAGGGGGAGGGGCAGGCAGGGACTGAGGCTCGGAATGGTTGCGGATCCCGAGCGTTTTGATAATAGTAATCCTTACTATGAAGCCCTTCGCGAGGCTTGCCCGAGGTGAGCGAGCCGGGCGTTGAACGGGCAGCAGGGAAACGGAGGATAGCGTTGGCCGAGAGAGCTCAGGTCTACAAATGCGAGGTTTGCGGCAACATCGTCGAGGTTCTCCACGGGGGATTCGGGACTCTGGTGTGTTGCGGCCAGCCGATGAAGCTCCTGCCGGAGCAAACGGCCGATTCATCTCTCGAGAAGCACGTGCCGGTGATAGAGAGGACGGATGAGGGCATCCTGGTGAGGGTAGGCAGCGTTCCCCATCCCATGGAGGAGAAGCACTACATAGAGTGGATCCAGTTGATCGCCGGCGGTGAGAGCCTCAGGAAGTACCTCCAGCCCGGCGACAAGCCCGAGGCGTTTTTCCGCGTCCAGGCGGATCAGGTGAGCGCCAGGGAATACTGCAACGTTCACGGACTCTGGAAGGGCCAGGTTCAGCCATGACCAAGGGCAAGCCGCTGGATGACAGGATGCAGTCCGCCATCAACAGCCAGATAAACGCGGAGCTCTACTCAGCCTACCTCTACCTTGCGATGTCGGCCTGGTTCGACTCCCGCGACCTCCCCGGAATGTGCGGCTGGATGAAGCTGCAGGCCTCCGAGGAGGTCGAGCATGCCATGAAGCTCTTCGACTACCTCTGCGAACGGGGCGGACGGGTCGCCCTGGATGCGATCGAGAAGCCCGTGGGTGAGTGGGAGTCGCCGCTGGCCGCATTCGAGGCGGCATACGAGCACGAGCTTCATGTGACCTCTCTCATACATGGACTGGTCGATCTCGCCATGGAGCTGAACGATCACGCCACGAGGAGCATGCTGAGCTGGTTCGTGGACGAGCAGGTCGAGGAGGAGTCGGCCGCCGACTCCATCGTGCAGAAGCTCAGGATGATCGATTCGCCCAGGGGCGGCATGCTTCTCATGATCGACAGGGAGCTCGGCAAGAGGGAGGCCCACTAGGGGCGGCATGAGCCGTCTCGAGCGACTGGAGGCCAGAGCCCGCGAGCTCTCCGCAGTCGGATCGGTTGCTTCTGCCATCGAGTCTCGAAAGCGTCTGCAGCTCCTCTGCGACGAGATGAGATCCTGCATCGACGGATACGACTGGGTGGGTTTCTACCTGGTGGATCCGTCAGCCAGCGGAGAGCTGGTCCTCGGGCCCTACTCCGGAGAGCCGACGGAGCACGTCAGGATCCGCTTCGGTTGCGGGATCTGCGGGCAGGCTGCTCAGAGGCTCGAGGTATTCCTGGTGGATGACGTCGCCAGCGAGGCCAACTACCTCTCCTGCAGCCCGGAGGTAAGGTCCGAGATCGTGCTTCCCGTGATCCACGAGGGAGCGCTGGCGGGAGAGCTGGACATCGACTCCCACGCGCTCGCCAACTTCGGCCCCGAGGACCTGTCGGTGCTCGAGAGAGTGGCCGGCCTGGTATCCGGGCTGGTCTGCTCCTGTTCCAGCGGCCTCACGAAGGAGGGTGCGGGGCGGCAATCCGGAACGGAGTGATATGACAACGAGCAAGGCCATCGAGATCCAGGGGAAGGACATCTTCTGGGTGGGGGCGCGTGACTGGTCCGTCAGGAACTTCCACGGCTACACCACTCACCGGGGGACCAGCTACAACGCCTACCTGATCACCGGTGACACGAACGTCCTCATAGATACGGTCAAGGCCCCCTTCTTCGAGGAGATGATGGAGCGCATCTCCTCCGTGATCGATCCCACGCGTATCGACTGCATCGTCTCCAATCACTCCGAGATGGATCACTCCGGGAGCCTGCCGCGGACGATAGCGGCCACGATGCCCTCCCGCGTCCTGGCTTCCTCCATGGGCGCAAGAGCGCTCGCGGCCCATTTCCCCACAGCGGGGATGTCGATCGAGACCGTGTCGGACGGCCAGGAAGTGCTGCTGGGCAGCACGAGGGCAGTCTTCATCGAGACTCGCATGCTCCACTGGCCCGACAGTATGTTCACCTACCTGCCCGGCAGGAAGCTGCTGTTCTCCCAGGATGCGTTCGGCATGCACCTGGCCTCCACCGGCCTCTTCGATGACCAGAACGACACGGGTCTCCTGGCTGAAGAATCCGCTGCCTACTACGCGAACATTCTGATGCCCTACTCCGGGCTTGTCGGAAAGCTGCTGGAGAGAGTGGGAGCGATGGGGCTGGAGCTCGATATCATAGCCCCGGACCACGGCCCGGTATGGAGGCGCGACCCCCAGTGGATCATCGGGCGCTACGCATCCTGGTCGTCCGGCGTCAGGAAGCCCAGGCTGGTCATCGCCTACGACACCATGTGGGGAAGCACGGCCCGCATGGCCAACGCCATGCTGGAGGGCGCCTCCCTCCCCGGGGTGGAGGTCAGGCTCATCCGCATGGACGGCTCCCACCGGAGTG
>JAFGKQ010000205.1 GCA_016928495.1 Candidatus Fermentibacterales bacterium | reverse complement strand
GTAGGTCCGAACGTCCGGCATCTGCTTGTAGGGGACCACGCTGACGTCCACGCCCTCGGCTCTCAGAAGGTCCACGCCAGCACACTCCCGCGACGCTATCGTGAGGCAGACTTCCGCATCCAGGCTCCCGGCGCGTATCCTCTCCAGGAGGTTCAGCACCGTTCTTCCGCCGCCGCTGATGAGAGCGCCGAGCCTCAGGGGCCCCGTCGATCCCGTCCGGATCACCTCCGCCCGCGAGGAGCTCTGGCCCGGGCCGGGCTCAGATCGAGACGCAGGTCTTGATCTCTCCGAAGCTGCCCGTGTCCAGGCCCAGCACACCGGTCAGTATCATGTGGGTCACGTTGCTGTCGAGCTGCGCCGGCCCATTGTCCTCGACCTTGAGGCACCTCGTGCTCCCGGTGTTCCACTGACCGCAGTAGAAGCTGTTGTCGTCGAAGTCGTTCGCCCACTCGACCTCGATGATGAGGTTGCCGGAGCCATCGTACCAGAACGGGGTCGAGAGGTTCACCGGGGTCCAGCCGCCTGCGCCTGCCGTGACGTACAGAGAGGGATTGCTGTACACCAGGGTCCTGGTTCCCGGTACGTAGTTGTCCTCGAAGCCGCTGCCCAGCTCATCCGAATCGCAGTAGCCCATGTAGAGGTTGAAGTCGCCGCAGGTGGCGAACTCCTCCGCATCGGGGGTCCAGACCCAGTGCCACTGGATGCTCTGGATCTGCATCGCCGTCCCTATCTCTTCTTCAAGCACCACCACCTGGTAGTGCAGACTCAGGTGGCCTCAACAGCCGAAGGGGTAGCCGCAGGGCGCGATGCTCGTGCCGATCTCGATGTCGGCGGCAGCGCAGATCGCGGCCAGACCCAGCGCAAGCAGAAGGCATCTCTTCATTCCATCCTCCACCCTAATGCCGTGTGCAGCAGTGCTGCGGTTTCCCGAACCAGCTCGGCTCTGCGGAAGATGCACAACCCTGAGGAAGGGGCGCAAGTCTCCCTGCCGAAATCCGGGACACTCCCCGCTGCGCCGCCGTTTCTGCATGTTGACCTGCTGACCGCAGACGGAGGGAGGCGCCACCTGGAGAAGATGCCGCGCGGAAGCAGTTTTGAGGAGGGCCGGTCGGGCCTGGCATCGAGGATCCGGCAGCACCTGAATCCGCTCTCGCTGCTGGGTGAGGCAGTCTCGGTCAGCCTGATCCTCTTCCGCATAATGATACCGGTGCTGCTCGTGGTGAAGCTGCTCCAGGAGACTGGCGGCATACGCTACCTGGGCATGGCCCTGGCCCCGGTGATGAGACTGGTCGGCCTTCCGGGCAGCATGGGTCTGGTCTGGGCCACCTCGATGGTCACGAACATGTACGGCGGGATCATCGTATTCCTCAATCTGCTGCCGGACAACCCACTGACCGTCGCTCAGGTGACCGTTCTCGCGACCATGATCTGCCTGGCGCACTCGCTCCCGGTCGAGCTCAGGATCGCTCAGAAGTCCGGAGTCAGGATGCGCTTCTGCGCTCCCCTGCGAATCGTGGGTGCCTTCGCCCTGGGGGCGATCCTCAACCTGGTCTACCGAGCGGGGGGGTGGCTGGAGCAGCCCAGCAGTCCCGTGTGGAACCCCGGTCCTCAGGACACCTCTCTGTCCGGATGGGCGCTCGACCAGCTCGAGAACCTGGGCGTGATCTTCCTGATGGTTCTCGGACTGCTGCTCCTGATGCGGGTTCTGAGGGTGTTCGGAGCGGCGGATGCGCTGGACCGCTTCCTGAGGCCCGTCCTGACCTCGATGGGCATAGGCGGGAGCGCGGCCACGATAACCGTGTTCGGGCTGGTTCTGGGGATCTCCTACGGGGGCGGGCTCATACTGCGCGCCGCAACCTCCGGCCGTGCGGAGCCCCGGGACGTCTTCTTCGCGATGTGTCTGATGTCCCTGTGCCACAGCCTCGGGGAGGACACGCTCCTGATGCTGTCGCTCGGCTCGAGCATCACCGGTGTCCTGCTCGCCCGCGTGGTTTTCGCCTGGTTGGTCATGTACGCTCTGGTCCGTCTCGTGTCGAGGATGCCGCAACGCATCTTCGAGCGTCACCTCTTCCGGGGCCCCTCCGCTTCTCCGGTCCTGCCCGCGAAAGGGGAACGCGATGCCGGACCCGGGCTATAGTCTCCCGGGCAGCCGCCGGAGAAGGGCTGACACCGCTGGAAGCCCCCTTTATTATCCTTCGACCGAGGCGGGAAGGGGCCCGCGGATGCTGCCGGGACGGGAGGTCGAGTCGCGGTGATCCGATGTCTGTGTCTCATGCTGGCCATGGCTGTGCTGTCGGCACCGGCAGCGAGCGCGGAAGTGGCGCTCACGCAGCAGGACGACGGCTTCGTGCTCTCCTGGGAAACCTCTCAGGAGGGCTTTTCTTCTATCATGATCCGCGTGCTGCCCGGCGAGCCGGGCGAGGACCTGTCCGAGGGGGCGCTGCTTACCACGCTCGAGCCCGATCCCGACACGGGCCTGCTGCCCTCGTCCTGGATGCTGCCCAGGAGCTTCGTGGTCATCCCGGGAACCTGTATCGGGTGTGGCCTCTGCGTCGGTCAGTGCCCTGTGGACGCCATCGAGCTGGTGGGTGGGAAGGCTCTCATAGACCCCGCCAGTTGCATCGCCTGCGGCATCTGCTCCATGACCTGCCCAACCAGCGCCATCTTCTCTCTGGGTAGCGGCATGCACTACACAGTCACGGCGGTGGACGCCGAAGGCCGGCTCCTGCTCGTCGGAAGCATCTGAGGCCCGGCCAATGGTGAAGAAGCTGGCTCTCTCCGCGCTCCTCGTCGTGCTCCTGGCAGCCGTGGCCATCGCGGCAAGCGGGTACAGGGTGGAGGAGGCGAGGTGCACGGGGTGTGGTGACTGCGATCGCATATGCCCGGTGGACGCCATCGAGATAGTGGACGGCAAGTCACGCATAGACCCTGACAAGTGCATCGCCTGCGGCTTCTGCCAGGTGGTCTGCAGATATGATGCCATACGCTAGTCGCTCTGCCTTGCTGTTCGCAGCCGGGCTGGCGCTCCTGACCCTGGCATCCTCCTGCACCGGCCCCTCCGATACGACGCAGCTCTACGTAGACCCCGAGCTCTGCATCGGCTGCGGCAAGTGCGAGGACGTCTGCCCCTGGGACGCCATAGAGGTCATCGACGGGGAAGCGGTCATCGACCCCGCCAGGTGCACGTTCTGCCTTCGATGCGTGGAGGAATGCCCGCAGGGAGCCGTCTACTGATGCTCCGCCGGGGCTTCTCCTCACTGCTCCCGGCGGCGCTTGCCACGCTCGTCCTCGCCGGCGGCGGCCTTGCCGGAACCCTCGAGCCATGGCTGAGGGCGACTGCGGAGACTGACAGTCTGGGGCTCGCCCCCGGGCGAAGGGAGATAGCTGCAGGGCTGACTGCCTCTCAGGGCGCCTGGCTGCTCAGGCTCAGGGACACCTACGTCTCCTCCGACTCGGGAGGGATGGTCCCCAGAGGCATCCTGGCCGAGAACGATCTCGAAGCCACGCTGCGTTTCACTGCCGGTCCCTTCTACGTCCGCCCCGGCGTCAGGTTCAGGATGGAGCCGGGTGGAACGGGAATCTACTCCACGCTTCCGGGCGCAGTGCTGGGCTACAGGAGGTCCGCCGCCTCGCCCTCTCTGCGCATGGGCGTGCAGCTTCCCTGGAGCTTCGACATCGACCTCTACGGCCGCTACGCGAGCAGGGAGTACGAGCTCGACGACACGCAGGAACCGATCTACTGGAAGGAGCAGCTCGCCCTGGCCTCCGTCTCGTGGCGCTCGCCCATCGGGCTGGGTATCGGCCTGGCCGGCTTCCACCGCGGAAGCAGGAGCGAGGATCTCGACGAGTACGAGAGCGACTACAACAGGCTGGACATCGGCGTGTTCACGGGGCCGAGGACCCTTCCGGCCATTGCCCAGATCATGGCCAGCGCCGTCTACAGCCTGAACGACGGACTGGACCATTCCGACGGCGAGCTGGCCAACAGGCTGGTGGGGCACGTGCGGATGGTGAAGGCGATACTCCCCGCGGCATCGGTCAGCATGGATCTCAAGGCCTTCATGGACCACAGCGGTGATGACTTCCAGCTTGTTGGCGCATCGGGTCTGGCAAGGCTCGGAGCGCAGTTCCTGCGCGGCGCTTCCGTGCCGTCCAGCGCCTCCCTCTCGGTCCACTTCACGAACAACAGGTTCCTTACGAGACGCTTCGAGGCGAGCACCAGGGTGAACATCTGGCGCGGCATCTGCGGCACCTTCGCCATGGATCTCAGGGATGGCCCTACCGTCTCTCCAATCGAGCCCGACGACCGGCAGAGGGTCATACTCAAGCCCGGGATCGAGTACATCCTCGATACCAGGCTGAGGCTATGGGTCACATTCGAGTCGGAGAGGGGCGACCTGAGCGGGATAGAGGAGTGGTCCAGGGTCTCCGGCGGCCTCGAGCTGTCACCCGGGCCGCTCTCGATCTAGAGGGGCCGGCAGGACGGCCGGCTGTTCCCTGGTCGCGACCTTCCCGTAGTTAGTCAACCGGAACTGAGCGGGTAGAGCATTGCTGGAGAAGCTTCTGGAAGGCACCGTTCTCGGGCTTGCCACAGGGACCGCATGCCTTGCTACCTGCGGCCCCGTCTACTTCTCCTACCTGCTGTCGGAGAAGCGCTCGGGAGCGGAGTCCGTCAGAGTCATACTCCTGCTGTCCGCCGGGCGTTTCGTGTCCTATGCCCTGTTCGGCGCAGGCCTCGGTCTGATCGGCGGATACCTAACGAGGTCGGCCCGGCTGGTCCTGAGCTCCTCGGGCTACATCCTCTTCTCGCTCTTCCTGGTGCTCTCTGTGGTCAGAATCAGCAAGTCCTGCTCGGGTTGCGAGAGCTCCGGGCTGCTCAGGCTGACCAGGAATCCCCTGCTCCTGGGACTTCTGACCGGCTTCAGCCTGTGTCCAGCCTTCCTGATCGCGCTGACAAGGGCCTTCGATGCAAGCGGGGCCATCGCGGGAGCGGTGCTGTTCGTGGGGTTCTTCTTCGGCACCACGGCCTACATGGTCCCATTCGCGTTCTTCGGCCTGCTGACCGGAAGGGCATGGATAAGAACCGCCGCCAGCGGATTGGCCCTGCTGGTGGCCGTTTTCTTCATGGCCACGGGGGTCAGGTCCCTTGTCAGGATGTCAACCGGGGACGAATCCAGCCTGGTCGTCCCGGTGGGAGACCCTCACGAGCCAGGCGTCTTCTCGGCGACGGAGGCCGATACCATCTACGTGGTCACTCTGAGCGGCTACCCGGGGGACAGAGGAGCCGAGCTGGCCAGGGACCTTGCGATGGTCTCGTCGGCCCTTCCGCCTCTGCGGGTGCTCGAGCTCGATTCCACGGCCCTGACCGATGGGCTTCAGCCCCTGCCCGAGCTTGCCGCCGTGATCGCACCCTCCTGGGTCGATCGGAGAGCGGCAGAGGACCTGGAGCGATGGAGGCTCGAGCTGGCACAGATCCTGGAGAGCCGGAGGGCACGCGTCTTCGCCGTCGAGTACGAACCCTACTGCGAGGACAGGGCCCGTTCCGTCGCGGCCTTTCTCGAGAGGTTCAGCTTCAGGTGCGATCCCGACTCAGGGTTCTCCTTCCTGATGCTCAACGACCTCGACTGCCTTCCGGAGGACTGTGCTACCTGTCCGTTCTTCCTCTAGCTCAGTCAGGTGGCTCACCGGGAGTCGCGAAGGCCATTCCCTGTCCCTGCTTCCGCCAGCCGGCTGACGGCTGGATCCGAGAGGAGTCGAGCGAAACATGAGCTTCACAACGGGCCATTCGGGACCCAGGATCAAGGACGACTGCCTCGTCTCCTTCACGCCTGACGACTCCCCCCTCCGGATCGGAGTCGTTACGACCACGGAGGGCGCAGACGAATCCAGGGTCGAAACCGCCGCGAGCAGGGCAGCCGAGAGGCTGGGAATCCGATCGGGGGACCTCCGCGTGGAGGACTGCGGTGCTGAGCCGTGGGTCGTTGCGGCAAGGGTCGAGGCAGCTCTCATGGAGTGCTTCCCCAGGCTCCCGCGCCCGACCCTTCCTCCTGCAACCGCCTGGACCGAGTCGAGCAGACACAGACCGAGGCGCTCCAGGCTGTACCTGCCGGGAGACAACCCCCGCTTCCTGGCCAAGGGTGCCGAGTCGGGTGCCGACGGCGTGATCCTCGACCTG
The DNA here is from genome assembly GCA_016928495.1 of Candidatus Fermentibacterales bacterium. Lineage (GTDB taxonomy): Bacteria > Fermentibacterota > Fermentibacteria > Fermentibacterales > JAFGKQ01 > JAFGKQ01. The sequence goes on along the minus strand of JAFGKQ010000205.1, from coordinate 15,091 downwards.
GAGGACAGCGTGCCTCCGTCGCGGAAGAGCGAAGCGAGAGTGCTCGTCGCACATGCCCTGAGCTGCCTCGACTTCGGGAGATCAGAGGTGATGGTCAGGATCAACCAGGGAGAGACAGGCCTCGAGGATCTCGAGTGGATAGTGCCTCAGCCCGTGCATCTGGTGCTCGTCCCCAAGGTCGAGTACCCCTCCCGCGTCGAGGAGGTGTCAAGAAGGATCGCCCGCATCGGGAAGCGCTGCGGCAGGCACGAGAAGATCTGGCTCATGCCCATCGTCGAGAGCCCTCTGGGAGTGCTGGACGCGCTGGAGATAGCCGGGGCCTCCCCCTCGAACGTTGCGCTGACGATAGGGCTTCAGGACCTCTCGGCCGAGATGGGTGTGATGCCGACGGATCACGGCAGGGAGAGCTTCGTGGCGAGGTCCCTCATAGTCCTGGCTGCCAGAGCAGCCGGTCTTCAGCCGATAGACACGGTCTACGCCGATGTGAAGAACGAGGAGGGGCTCCTGGCTTCGATCGCAGCCGCGCGGGAGCTCGGCTTCGTCGGCAAGGGATGCATACACCCCTCTCAGGTGCAGCCGGTGAACCAGGGCTTCCTTCCCTCCCGCGAGGAGATCGAGAAGGCCATGAAGGTCGTGCTTGCCATGGAGGAGGCGGAGAGGCAGGGCCTTGGCGCTATAGCCTTGGGTTCCAAGATGATAGATCCACCGGTGGCGGCCCAGGCCAGGAACCTGATCGAGAACGCGATCTCGATGGATCTCCTGGGACCCGACTGGAGAGACTCGGCGGGCTGAGCTAGCTGCGCCTTCCCCTGGCGTTCGCGAGCAGGTCGCCGATGATCGGGAGCAGGATGATGATCAGCCACCCGAACACGAACTCCTGGTTCCGCAGGCCGAAGCTGCCGTAGGGGGCGGATCCCCTCTCCCTCAGCTCGCTCAACACCATCCAGACAATGCCCATGGGGATGATCCAGCGGATGCACACGCTCCACCACTGCCCCACCCTGAAGGACGAGTGCTCCGAGATGTAGTCCCTGAACCTGTTGGCTCCCACTCCCCAGCCTATCACGATCGCCTCGACCAGCACCACGATCGTCAGCCCGAAGCTGTTCATGAAGTGGTCGACGATATCGAGAATGTAGAGGCCGGCACCTGTCAGCATCGGCAGCCCGAGCAGGAACGCGAGCCCGCCGATCGTGATGTTCACCCTTTTGTGGGACCAGCCCCACTTGTCCTTCACGGCTGCCGTGGCGGCCTCGAGCAGGCTGAATGCGGAATCCACAGCCAGAGTCAGGAGCATGACGAAGAAGAGCACGCCGAAGAGCCGGGCCATGGGCAACCCGCTGATGATGTGGGGATAGGCCACGAAGGCGAGACCGGGACCCGACTTCACGACCTCCGACACGGGCACCGCGAGCCTCGAAGCCTGGTACCCCAGCGCGGAGAAGACCGCCAGCCCTCCGCAGAAGGCGGTCATGGCGTCAGCAATGCCGATGATGAAAGCGTAGCCCGCGATATTGGTCTTCTTGGGAAGGAAGCTGCCGTAGGCGATCATGATGGCGAAGCCCACGCTCAGGCTGTAGAAGACCTGGGAAATGGCCGCCAGCCAGAGCTTCGCGTCACCCAGACGGGACCAGTCCGGAGTCAGGTAGAACGACAGGCCCGCACCGGCGCCGGGAAGAGTCACCCCCCTGATGATGAACACGAGCAGGAGGCCCCATGGGATGAGCACGGTGAAGTAGACGACCTTGCCGACGGTCTTGGTGCCCTTCCAGACGGAAGCCACGATCCATACCCAGGTGATGATGAACCCGATGAGCAGTGGCCATCTGAAGGTCCCCCAGTCCCAGGCCCTGCTGGTCAGCCCCAAGAAGTCGTTGTAGAAGAAGTCGCCGGGAGAGCCCATGAACTCGCTTGCCTCGTCGACGCTGGAGAACCCGTAGAGGTGGTCACCAAACGCTACGAGGATGGTCCCGTACTTGCGAATCCTGTCCGCCGTCCCGGAGATCGGAGACCTGTAGGCGACTCCGAGCAGATCGTCCGGCACCCGATCGAGGATCGATACGTCCTCGCGGGCGGATGCGCTCAGCAGACAGGTCTCGTCCGGGCAGGGGCTCCGGACGAACCGCTCCGCTTCCTCTCTCGTTGGAAAGGCGTAGATCTCGCCCCTGTAGTCCACTATGGAGGTGGCGCCCGCTACCACGACATCGGCCCCGTTGCTGATCGCAGACACGAACTCCCTTCCGACCAGCGAGTCGGGGACCGGCGAGAGGACCTTCATGTCCTCGAGGTCGGTCGTGGTGATGGCGTAGGCCACGTCGGCGTGCTGGCCGGGCTCCTGCTCCCAGCCCAGAGTGGCGGCCTCGTATGTGTAGTTGACGGCCCAGGTCATGATGATCGCGTAGTAGCAGACGATCATGAAGCCAACGCCAACGGCGAACCAGCCGAAGAACTCGAGGCGTTTGCTCACGCCCTTCATCGCGCCCGGAGCGGCCTGAGCGTACTTGTGCCCCAGCCCGAACTCCAGCATGAGCAGCGGAATCCCGGCCAGGAAGAGGCACGCGAAGTAGGCCACGAGGAAGGCCCCGCCGCCGTTCTCGTACGTGATGTAGGGAAAGCGCCAGATGTTGCCTAGGCCGATGGCGGACCCGATGGCCGCCAGCACGAAGGCCGTCTTGCTGCTCCAGACCTCTCTCGCCAATTGTGACCCCCCGGGAAGCTGGTTCCTTTGCCCCTGCTCTCTCGGATTCGGCTAACAGCTATTCAGGAGGCCGCGCTCGGTCAAGGCCGGGCAGGAGAACAGGCTTGACTTCCGGCCGGAGCCTCGTGCATATGAGCCACGTAAGGCTGTATGGAGGTGGGTCATGACAGCTACTCTGTTGGCGCTCTGCTTGATGCTCACGCCCGTTGCGTCTCTGGACGCCCCGACGGGCGGGGCATCTCTGTACTCGTTCTACGACGACTTCGACGACAACGACATATCCGACTGGGACAACCGCTGTGCTCCCGGTGTGTGGTGGGCCGAGGCCGGGTGCGCCAGAGGCTCGACCGGCTCCACTCCAGCAGCTCTGACGCCCGAGTCGATCCAGGAGACCGGCGATTGTCTGATCACCACGAGAGCGAAGGGGCAGCACGCCTTCGGGGTCGTCTTCCACCTGGATTCCCATGACAGCGGCATCTGCGCCTACGTTTCCCCCGATGACAACGTCGCGAGGATACGCAGGATCGTCGCTGGTCAGCTCGACGACCCACTGGTCTCCCTGTCAGCACCCTTCCCATCCGGGCAGTGGTACGAGCTGTACGTCGAGTGCTCGGGGCAGAGCATCGGCTTCACTATCGAGGTCCCTGCGACCGGGGACAGCTGGTACCTCGTCACGATCGACCCTGCGTACCATCCGGGCGACGCTGGTCTCCTGATGGGCGACGAATCGGGCGCATACTGGGACTGGTTCGAGGTGGCTGCCGGGGCCCAGGGCTCTGAAGGCCTGCTCCACAGCATAGAGGTCGACGACGACATGAGCGGCGAGTCCAGCGGGGATGACGACGGCGCCTTCGAGGCCGGCGAGGAGATCGAGCTCACGCTGCTCCTCTGGAACACCGGCACCGAGACCCTTACCAACGTCTTCGCGGTTCTCCAGAGCCTCGAGAGCGGGCTGACGGTCACGGACAACTACGAGGACTACGGGGACATTCCTCCGGGGGAGATCGTGTACCCGGACGACGACTTCGGGGTCCTCGCCCAGTCCTGGGTTCCGGACGGCGAGCACGACTACGTCCTGAACGTCTTCGCCGACGGGGGCCTCCACGAGGAGCTCCAGTTCATGCTCCCGACGGGCTGCGGCATCACCTGCGACGTGGAGCCGGGCTTCGACCCCTGGCACATGGGACCTCTCGCCTCACCATGGGGCAGCAACTGGCACGTATCCACTCAGCGCAACCACACCCCCGGCGGCGATCAGAGCTTCAAGTGCGGGGACACGGGAAGTGGCGACTACGACAACGAGCTGTACTGCATCCTGGCTTCCCCGGGATTCAACATCCCCAGGAACGCCGAGCTCAGCTTCTGGATGTGGATAGATGCGCAGTGCGTTCTCTCAGACGCAGATCTCGCCCTGGATGGCGGGCTCATCAGGCTTCTCAACCAGTGCGACGAGGCCGTGGTGACGCCCTCAGGTGGCTACCCCTACGAGATCGTGTCATCGACATCCGGGCCCTTCGATCCGGGCGCCGGTGTCTTCTCCGGGACCTCGGGGTGGCAGAAGATCGTCATTCAGCTCCCCGAGAGCTGTGTCGGCCCTCGAATACTCGGCCTGGTGTTCGGGACGGACGACTCCGGGACAAGGGAGGGCTGGTACATCGACGACTTGTGCGTCGTTCCCGCAACGGGGATAGAAGAGGACGAGCCAGGGCCCGGGCAGGTGCCTCTGTCCGTGTCCGCCTCTCCGGTTCCCTTCTCGGAGGCCACGACCTTCCTGCTGACCGGCACCGGCGGAGAGGGCGCGGACCTGATGGTCTTCGACGCCGCCGGGCGGCTCGTCAGATCCATGCACGTCAAGGCTGCTTCACCCGGGCAGGGTCAGGCCCAGGTGATCTGGGACGGCTCGGATCAGTCCGGTACCCGGCTTCCGCCAGGGGTCTACTTCGCGACCTGCCAATCGGCAGGCCAGCACGACTCGGTCAGGCTGGTGAGGATCCCCTAGAGCAGCCTGCGGAGAGCGAAAGGGGGGCGGGCCATCCCGCCCCCCGTGCAGTGCCTCCCGGTGAGCCTCTTCAGTCCTCTTCCCCTATCTCGCAGGACTCCTCGCCCGGCCTTTCCCTTGCCCTCAGGAGCTTCCTGATGCCGGTGTGGTGAGCTGCCCGGCAGACCAGAGTCAGCACCGCCCCATAGAAGCAGAAGTGCCTGCAGAAGAACCTCTGCCATAGCAGAGACACGACGATGAGCACTACCGCCACCCAGAGGCTGCCGACCAGGAAGAGCGAGAAGATCGTATGGAAGGGATCCACGGTACAGAAGATCGCGGGCCAGGTTCCTCTGGGTCCACCAAGCACCAGCAGGGGAAGCAGCACGACTCCCGCGAGCACTACGTACTTCAGATTGACCAGAACCCTGTCGAGCCTTGCGGGAAGCTTCGGGACCTTCGGTGCGGGGATCTTGTAGAGCAGCTCCTGAAGGGCACCCATGGGACAGACCCAGCTACAGAAAACCCTGCCGAAGGCCAGAGTGTAGACTATCGGGAGAACAGCCAGGACAATTCCCATCCAGCCCAGGAAGCTGGCTCCTCCCGCAACGAAGAGGTACTGGCTCGTTCCCAGAGGACAGAAGCAGCCCTGAACGAGGAAGCCCAGCACGACCAGCGAGAAGACCATGAAGGCCATTCTGATGCGTTTCACAGTCTTCCTCCGGTGCCTCCCCCATTTTCTCCTCGATAGCACTGTCGCCCCGATCAGCATCGCCAGAGTCAACCAGAAAACGACGCTGACCCTCAGGATTCCGCGAGTGGGGTTGATGCAGGTCTGTCCGGACGTCCTTCCGAACCAGTGGGGGCAGAGCCTCATGGAGTCGGGGCAGGCCGCTTCGGGTGTCAGGTAGAGAGGACATCCGTCAGGGGAGCGAACGAAGTGCGAGCAGTCCTCCGGCGGTGAGGACGCCTGCACAGGGTTGTCGCACCTCTCGTCTGCATTCTCGTCTTTGAAGAGAGCGCACTTCTGCAGGCCGGTCGTGCAGGCTGTCTCCGGCGTGAAGCCGAGAGGGCAGCAGATCCCAGCGGGTCCCCCCAGACTACCGGTCTCCGTACCAGGTGTCTCGGCCGCCGTCGTATCGGGCTCCTCGGACCCCAACTGGATCGTATCGGCGGGAAGAGGCTCGATCACCGCTTCCGCGGGCCCGGCCTCGCCTCCGGAGGCCGGCTCTCCACCCGGAGTCCCGGGTCCGGGTTCATCCGCTGGCTCCGGGGCTGTCTCGACGGGACCTGCTGTAGTGGAATCGGGAGCCGGTTCGGGTTCCGGTTCCGGTTCAGGCTCCGGTTGGGGCTCCGGCTCCGGCTCGGGTTCTGGCTCAGGCTCCGATGCTGGAACAGGATTATCGCAGAAGCCGTCACCATCGGCATCGATGAACAGGGCACAGGTAGGGCTCTCAGCAGGGCATGCCTCCTCGGGCCCGTACCCCAGCGGGCACTGCCCCTGAGCCGCCATTGCCGTGGCGAGCAGAGCCACGGCGCTGAGAGCCACACTCCGGGTCATGACGGGCGAAACCCCTCCCGCTGATTCATCGCGCCGGGAGACCTCAGACAATCTCCTCGACCCGAGATCGATCCACACGGTCGGGAGTATAAGTCCCTCGCACGAAACCGAGAAGGCCGAGATGTGCTAGAACGAGACCTTCAGTCTGCCGAAGCTGCAGCCGTCCAGACCCAGATCGCCTATGAGCTGCATGTGGGGAACCTCCTGGCCGGTCATCCCGGTGCTCGAGCCGTAGGGAGCTTCCAGTGTCCGGTCGCTGCCGGTAGCCCACCTGTAGACGTAGAAGGTCCCCGCCCCGTCCGGCCAGGTCACCTCGACGATCAGGTTGTCCTGGCCGTTGTACCAGAAGGGGGTGTCGAGCTCGATCACCGCCCACTCGTCCGCGCCTGCCGAGATGGTGAACGGGGCCTCGCTGAAGACCAGCGTCTTCGTCCCGGGGACGTAGTTGCTCTCGAAATCCGTGCCGAGCACATCGCTGTCGCAGAGGCCGAGGTAGATCTTCATGTCGTCGAAGCTGGAAGAGGGATCACCCAATGGCGTCCTCTTCCAGGCCAGGGACGTGATGTACATGGCGCTGCCGATCTCCTCCTCGAGCACTACCACCTGGTAGCGCAGCGAGAAGGTTCAATCGGCGCAGAACGGACGGTCACTGGGAAGATCGGGGCTGCCGATCGTCACGGTCGCAGCCCAGACCGTACAGCCCAGAAGCAGTGCGAGGAATGACGAAGCTCTCACGTGGACCTCCCTGTCCAGTCTCCCGCTACAACCAAACCCGACCAGCATTATGTGTAATACGAATGATCTCCGCCAGCCTGTATTCCCGTAGCTAATTCCGGCTCCCGCTGAGCCTTGACAGAGTGGCATCCGGGAGCATATTGCCACCCTGTCTCGATCGGCGGACCGGTAGTTCAATTCGGTTAGAGCACCGGCCTGTCACGCCGGAAGTTGCGGGTTCGAGTCCCGTCCGGTCCGCCAATTACGGGGGAGATAAGGGGACACGAGATAAGGGGACACAACACTTATCTCCATGACGCAGCCAAGCTGTCCATGGGGAGATAAGTGTTGTGTCCCCTTATCTCACGGTGGCGGTGAGGGGCTCCCCGGGGCTGACGATCCAGCGGATCTCTGCGGCCCTGGTCACCCCGAGAAGGTCCTCCTCGAACTCGAGCAGGCCCTTCATGTCGGCCTCCGAAGGGCAGGCGACCTCGAGGGCCTGGAGTGGGGCGGCCATGCTGAGGTTGCTCTCGCTCTTGTGGCGCCTGGCCTCCTCTATGATCTGGAGCGCCAGGTCGCCGAGCCGCATGGCTTCCTCATCGACGGGTATGGCGGAGGCATCGGGCCAGGGACACAGATGTATGCTGGGCTTGCCCTCCCGCTCATGGAACAGGTGCAGGTAGAGCTCCTCCGTGATGTGAGGAAGGATGGGCGCGAACAGCCGCAGGCAGCAGTACAGTGTGGCTCTGAGCGTGTGCCGGGCCGCGTTCCTGCCGGGGCCGGGCTCCCCGTAGAGCCTTCTCTTGGCGATCTCGAGGTAGTTGTCGCAGAGACAGCTCCAGAAGAAGGTCTCCGTTTCCTTCAGGCAGGTGAAGTAGTCGTAGTCGTCCATGCCCTTCGTCGCCCGCTCCACGAGCGCGTGCAGGCGGGAAAGCAGCCACCTGTCGAAAGCCAGGAGCTTCCCTGGTCCGGAGGAGGGGTCGAAGTCCGCCAGATGGCCCGAGGCGAATCTCGTTGCGTTCCAGATCTTGGTCACGAGCCGCCTTCCGAGGCCCAGTATCTCCTCGCTGAAGACGACGTCGGTGCCGAGCTTGCTGCTGCATGCCCAGTAGCGGAGCTCGTCCGCCGAGTAGAGCTCGAGAGCCGCGAGCGGGTCGCCGGCAACGTTGCCCTTGCTCTTGGACATCTTCTCGCGAGAGGGGTTGAGCGCATGACCGCTGACCATCAGGTGGCGCCAGGGGACGGTGCCCTCGTGAAGGTGTGACTTCACGATGCTGTAGAAGGCCCAGGTCCTGATGATGTCGTGGGCCTGCGGCCTCACGGTCATGGGTATCATGTGGCGGCGCTCGCCCTCTTCCCTCCACTTCGCGTTGATCAGAGGAGTCATGGAGCTGGTGGCCCATGTGTCCAGCACGTCGGCCTCCGGCTCGAAACCATCGGTGGCGCCACACCTCGGGCAGGCGGAGCCGGGCCCGTACGCCAGCGGATCCACCGGGAGCCTGTCCTCGGCGGCCAGGATGGTCTCGCCGCACCTGCAGTACCACACGGGGAACGGGACGCCGTAGTAGCGCTGACGGCTGATGGACCAGTCCCACCTCAGGTTCTCCACCCAGTGCTCGAACCTGGCCCTGAAGTAGTCGGGGTGCCACGCGATCTGGCGCCCGCGCTCCAGCAGCTCTTCCTTGATGTCGAGCACCCGTATGAACCACTGGGGCTGGACCAGGTACTCGAGCGGCGTGTGGCACCTCTCATGCACGTTGACGGTGTGGACTATGTCTCTTCCGCCGTGCAGCAGGCCCTCTTCGCGGAGCCTCTCCGCGATCCGCTTCCTGGCCTCCCCCGTGCCGAGTCCCTCCAGGAAGCCGGCCAGCTCGTTCATCCTGCCGGTCCTGTCGATGATGATGCGCTGCTCGAGCCCGTACTCCTCCCACCAGTCGATGTCGGTCGTGTCGCCGAAGGTGCAGCACATCACGACCCCGCTGCCCTTCTCGATGTCCACCCGGGAATCGGCGTGTATGGGAACCTCCCTGCCGCCGGAAAGAGGCACCACGGCCCTCTTCCCCACTATGCCCTTCCATCGGGGGTCCTCCGGGTTCGCGAAGACGGCCACGCAGGCAGGGATGAGCTCGGGGCGGGTCGTGGCTATCGGTATCCTGCCTCCCCCCGCCAGCTCGAACTCCAGGTCGTAGAACACGGAAGGCACCTCTTCGTCCTCGGACTCGGCCTGTGCCACGCCAGTGTGACACTCCGTGCACCACAGAGAGGGCATGCTCTTCCTGTAGGCCCTCCCGCTGCGCGCCAGCTCGATGAACGACCGCTGGCTCAGCCGCTGCACCCAGGGGTCTATCGTGGTGTAGATCTCGTCCCAGTCACAGGAGAAGCCCATTCTCGTCCAGAGGTCCCTGAATCCCCTCTCGGCCTCGCTGGTTGCCTCGAGGCAGAGCCTGACGAACTCCTCGCGCGGAAGGTCCCTGGCCCTGACACCCTTCTCCCTCTCGGTGAACCGCTCACTGGGAAGACCGTTGTCATCGAAGCAGAAGGGATAGAAGACCTCTTCCCCGCGCATTCTGTGGTACCTTGCGATGACCTCCGCCTGCACGTAGCTGAAGATGTGCCCCATGTGTATCATTCCAGAGACGGTAGGCGGAGGGGTGTCTATCGAGTAGCATTCCCCCGCGGCCGCTCTGGCGGCACTGAAACGGTAGATGGAGGTCTCCTGCCATTGCCTCTGCAGGCGAGGCTCGGCCTCCTTGGGGTCATATCTCTTCGGAAGAGGATCGGACACTTGCCAGACTCACCTCCTCGAACCGGTCGCCGATATCTCGTCCTGCGCCGGTATCGGGCGGAAGAAGCGGCAGCCGGACCGGATGGAAGAGCTACAATAACCTCAGCGGGATGGTCCAACAAGGCCCGCGAAACGGCTCAACAAGACCACTCACATGCAGTTGACCACATCCGGCGCCAGAGTGATCTTGGGTCGGGGTAAAGGGGCATGGAGCTGATCAACGGTCGCTACTCGGTGAAGAAGACTCTCTCGGAGCGCGAGGGCGTGAGCGAGCTGCTCGTTGCCGACGCGGCGCAGCGGGACAGGCTCAGGGTCCTCAGGCTGGTCGGGAGCCCCGGAGATCCCGTCAGCAGCGGGACCGTCGACAAAACCTACGCCTGGTTCCGCGCGCTCCGTGGGGCGATGTCGCCCTGCCTGGCCTGTCCGGAGGATTTCGGGCTGGTTCGTCTGGTCGACGGTGAGCTGGTGGACCCCTGGGGAGTCTTCTGGGTCAGGGACTACATCCCGGGCAACCCGGGTCTGGCGCTCCCGGAGCAGAGGCGGACCGACCTGCTCCGGCAGTTGCTCGAGGCCTTCCACTACATGGAGGCCGATGGGATAGACCTCGCTTCCCTGCGCCAGGCGAACTTCATAGTCACCCAGGGCGAGATCCCTCTGATCTCGGTGCTGGACCCGCCCGTGCTTCCCCGAGGCGGGCCCCCGGCAGACGAGGGTTCCATCGGCCCCCTCATCGCCCTGCTCGACGAGGCGGGTGAACTGGAGGCCCTGTCCGGCGACGATACGATGTCCGGGTTCATCGAGACCCTTCGCGAGAACCCCTCCCAGCGCCCGGGGCAGGCGCTGGGCCTGTTTCCACGGAACGCCGGACCCGGACTGCCCATCCTGTCGGCGCTGAGTCACCCCAACAGCGCTCAGCTCGGGATGTCGACCGCAGTGGAGCAGGGAAGATCCTGGCTCGGGCAGTGCGCTGCCGGCGAGCGGGCCCCCGTGCTGCTCCTGGTCGGAAGAAGCTCTCAGCTCGGCTCGGCAGTTCTGTCGGACCTCTCGGCGGAGGCAGAGTACAGGGGCTGGTGTTTCCAGCCTGCCGGAACCCGTCACGATCAGGATGTCTACGGCGAGATCGCGACAACGCTCGAGGAGCGCCTCGGAGCCGCTCTCCCTTCGGGCGGGGACCACTCCGAGCCTCCGGTGGACGCGGAGAAGTGGATTCAGGAGACGCTGCCCGCCGTGTGCTCCAGAGTTCCCCTGGCGCTGGAGGTGCGTCAGAAGCAGGGCTTCGACTGGCAGGTCTCGACCCTGGTTCGGTCCCTTCTGTCGGAGGGGGACTCCCGGTCCCCGCTAGCGTTGATCGTCAGGGCCGACCGGCCGGCGGACCTCGCGGTCGATGCCTCGGGACAGCCCTCCCTGTGCAGTCTGGACCTTCCCGGTCCGATCCAGGACCATCTGCGTGAGCTGGTTTCCAGGCTGCTCTGCACTTCTGACCCGCCCGAAGGTCTGGTCGAGAGCCTCGAGCGCCACCAGGCAAGCGACCCTCTGACCATCATCTCGATGCTGAGACTCCTTCTGAGCAATGACATCCTGACCAGGGACGGAGCGGGCTGGAGGTTCAGCCTGAGCAGGGAGAGAGCGCTCGGCATAAGCACCAGGCAGGCGGTGGACCTCTCCGCCCTGGCCCGGCTGGACAGCCTGGACCGAGACATTCTCAGCTTCCTCTCGTTCTTCCGGTCGAGGGTCGGAAGGGCCGCCCTCGCCCACGTGCTGGAGGTGGACTCCTCCACCCTTCGCGTTGCCCTTCAGAGACTGAGGCAGTCGGAGCTGGTAACTCAGACGGAAGCAAGGGGGTCCGGCCTCTTCTCTGCAGCGCCAGGCCTTCCCGAGGAGCTGCTCGTGCCCTACTCGGAAACCAGGGAGAGGTGGGCCAGGCGTCTGGTTTTCTTCGCACTGACCTTCCCGGCGGCCCACCTGGAGGAACTGCTTCTGGCCTCCAGGCTCTCCGAGGACAACCTGGAGGAGAAGGCCACGCTGCTCTACTCAGCTCTTCATCTCGCTTCCGAGATCGCAGATCCGGACATTCAGTGCAGGCTCTTCGAGGAGATCGCCACTCTCCCCTCAGGCTCTCTATCGGCCTCCCAGATAAGGAGCGTGCTCAACATCGTCGATCCGAGCAGGTTGAGCTTTACGGCCAGATCCTCGGTGAGGCGCTTCCTTTCCTCCGTCGAGGAGTCTTCCCCGATACCGGCGGACGATGCGCTGGTACTGGTCCGGGCAGCACAGATCGACCTGCAGGAGGGAAATGCGGCAGCAGCGCTCAACGGCATAGAGAGAGCTTTCGATCTGCTCAGGGACACGCCGCCAGGCCCGGTTCTCCCCACGGCCATGGCTGTATACAGGAACGGCGGAAGAGCCTCGGGCTCGATGGACAGAGTGCTGGAGAGGACCCTGGAGCTGGTGTCGGGCATAGACCCGAAGACCGATCCCTCCGTTCTGGCCAGGCTCTACTGTGAGGCCACGATGACCGCCGCGGCCAGAAGGGATCTGGAGAACGCTGCGGAGTACCTGCAGAAGGCGGAGGAGCTGCTCCCCGGATCGGACCTGATAGTCCAGCAGGCACACGAGCAGAGCAAGGCCGAGGTCCTCATGCTGCAGGGCCGCCTGACCGAGGCCAGAAAGAGCTTCGAGCGCGCGCTCCTGCTCGCGGAGAGCAGAGACGATCAGGACGTAGTGGTCGCGCTACTGGACAGCATAGTCTCGTGCGAGGAGAGACTCCCGGGATTCAGCCTCAGGGTCATGGCCCAGAACATGGTCGATGTCTGCGAGAGAGCAGCCCTGCGGAGCGATCGCTTCTTCCTGAGGCTGGGCTGGGGCAAGCTGGCGGGGCTCTACACACGGACGCTCGAGACCGGCAGCGCCAGGAAGGCCGTCGAGCTTGCCCGAAACTACGAGTCCGGTCTGACCGGCATCGAGGACGACACACTGGACTGGTTCGCGGTGTTCCTCGACTATCTCGGGGGGTCCGTGCCCGAAGAGACAGAGCCGACCGGGCTGCTGCCCGCTACTCCCGCGTTCCTTCGCCGGCTCCTGGAAGGAGGGGAGCCGCCCCGCGAGGAGGCCAGCAAGATCGCGGACCGGGTAAGAGAGCAGGGCGGCCAGAACAACATCATGCTGGGGCTGTATCTCGCCATGGAGGCGGCCTCTTTCGGCTGCAGGGACGAGGCCTCGGTGATTGCCCGCGCCCTTGCGGATGCCTACAGGCCCAGGAGCGATGAGTACATTCCCGCCTGGAAGCTCTGCATAAGCGCGCTCCTCGCGCCCAGGGGATCCGAGTCGGAGAGAGCCCTCATCTCCGCCCAGGTTCTGGCGAGGCAAACCGACAGGCTGCTCCTCACGTGGCAAGTACTCAGGGTCAGGCAGGCTCTGGAGCACGCATCGCAGGAGGACCTCAGGGCCTGCGAGATCGGACTGCTGCTGGAAGAGCTGGACCGCCATCTGATGGGTCAGCTCGAGGAGGCGGACCGGTGGGACAGGGGCTGCCTCTCGGGTCACAGGGAGACATGGCTGAAAGAGCTCGAGTCGGGCGCTGACGCATCCCTTCGAGAGCTGAGGGACTCGCTGGGGTCTTCCGTCAGCGGTTCCCTCGACGAGAAGGTGGACAGGCTTGCCCTGCTCTCGGCCGATCCCGTCGGACAATCCGACATCCAGTGGGGCCTGGAGGCTCTTCGCATAATCACGGGCGCCAGCAGGGTACAGGTGCTGAGGAACCCCGGAGAGGGGTTCGAGGTGCTTCACAGCAGGGGTCTCGGAGGTGCTCTGGAGCCCTCCCCGGAGGTGCTCGCGGCACTCGGAGAGATGACGGACCAGCAGTTCGTCATCGACAACTTCGGCGTTACGCCCTTCGGACCCCGGTTGACTCACGTGGTCTCCCTGGATCGGCGCAACGCCCCGGTCGGAGTGCCTGGGCGCAGGAGGACGGACAAGACGACGGAGTCAACCGGCAGCTTCCTCCTCGTCGAGATGGAGTCCCCCTTCAACGTGCTGACCGGGCCGCAGGGCAGGCTGGTCTCCTGCTTCGCCAGGCAGATTGCGGTCGCGCTTGCCTTCTCGGATCTGGAGAGGCAGACCTACTATGACAGCATGACCGGAGCCGCCATCCGCCCGGTCTGGCTCTCCACTCTCAGGGACATGATCTCGGAATCCTCCGCCACGGGGAAGCCGCTCTCGGTGCTGATGATAGACCTGGACTTCTTCAAGTCCGTGAACGACAGCTTCGGCCACAGGGAGGGGGACCTCGTTCTGCGGGGAGTCGTTGACGCCATGGCTTCGGCCCTCAGGCCCACGGACAGGATAGGCAGGCTTGGCGGGGAGGAGTTCGGGGTGGCTCTCCCCAGAACTTCACGGCGGAACGCCCTGATCGTTGCGGAGAGGCTCCGGAAGAGGGTAAGCGAACGCGTCTTCAGGCCCGACAGGCGCCCGATAACCATCAGCATCGGAGTGTCCGCCTGCCCCGTCCACGGCGACTCCCCGGAGCTGCTCGTCAGGAGGGCGGACGTGGCTCTCTACGAGAGCAAGCGATCGGGCAGGAACAGGGTGACCGTCTGGACCGAGACGATGGCGAGCACGTTCGTGGAGAGCGGCAGGCCCTCGCTCCTGGACACGGGCGACCCTGGCTGGGACCAGATGCTGGGACAGACGGTCCTTCAGTTGCTGTCTCAAGGAGTGGCTCCCCTGTCGTCCCTTGTGGACGATCTGAGAAATGCCCTGAGATGCGAGTACCTCTTCCTGGAGGACCGCTCGGGCAGATCGGCCTCCGTCGGTCCTCCGGAGTTCGCGAGGGCGTTCGAGGACATCGAGCCCGGACGGCCGGGTCAACCCACCCAGACGCTCAGCTCCGACTGGAAGCACCAGTGCATGTCTGTGAGCATGGATGGCGGAGGAAGGCTGCTGGCGGCCTGGCAGGCGTCAGACCCCCTTCCGGCGGGGCTCCCGACGATCTTCTGCACTCTCGCCAACCTCTCCAGGATGCTGATGACGGACACTCCCGGGCAGGTGACGCAGAGCTAGAGGGCCGGGGCTCAGACCCTGGCCATCCCCTCGGAGCCCTGCCTCCAACCCCTGGTGAAGAGCTTCTCCATCGCGGGTTCCAGACCCTCGACCGGCACCCTGACCTGCTCGAGAGAGTCCCGCTCCCGTATCGTGACCGAGTGGTCCTCAAGGGAGTCGAAATCGAAGGTGATGCAGTAGGGAGTGCCGACCTCGTCCATCCTCCTGTAGCGCTTGCCAATGGAGCCGGTCACGTCGAAGGACACGGGCCACCTCTTCCTGAGGGTGTCCTCTATTGCGGTTGCGGGCTCCGACAGC
>JAFGKQ010000204.1 GCA_016928495.1 Candidatus Fermentibacterales bacterium | reverse complement strand
GGCTGGGACCAGGCGTTGTCCAGTACCCTTACGTTGCCGTAGGTGGTGTTCCAGTACTCCCAGTCGCTCCTGAGATCGAAGCGGAAGCCGGAGAAGTCCTCGGAGTTGATCAGGGTCTCGGAGCCTCCCAGGAAGTCGGGGAAGAAGACCCCGTCCTCCGAGTCGGCCTCGTCGTTGTTCTCCATCCAGAACCAGTGGAGCCTCAGGCTGTCCGTGAACTCGTCGTAGCCCGTGAGGTCCACCCTCCAGATGGCTCCGTTCAGGTTCACCAGCCCGGCGGGGCTGGCGTCCATGGCCAGGTCGTAGGAACCGCCGTGCGCGCCGGCATCGGCGTACCTGCGTATCCTGCCGTTGGTCTCGGAGCTGTAGAGCACCCAGTTGTTGGTCCAGGAGGCGGCCGTCTCGAAGTCCTCGATGATGATCGGGACCCATCCCGGCTCGGCCTCGATGGTGTCGTAGAAGGAGTAGTAGCCCGGGCTCTCCCATGTCTCCTCGAAGAAGCTGATGTCGTTGCCGCCCGAGAAGCGCTCGGGGAGGAACGAGGCCATGAAGTCCGGGCTCTCGCCCGCGAAGGCCAGGTTCCTGGGTGTCGACAGGCCGGGCATCACGAAGCCGCCGTCGCCGGTCGAGACCCTGTAGGCTATCTGCCTTACGCGGTCCAGACCCTCCTGGGTCGAGAGCTCCCCTCCGGACAGCTCGGTTCCCGTGCCGTCCAGATAGGAGAGACTGACCTCCGTGCAGGCGCCGCCCTGGTAGAGGGTCTCGCCCGAGGCGTTGCTGACGACCAGCCTGCCGCCGGAGTCCCACTCGACCGTCAGGGTGTCCTCGGGTCCGAACGACCCCGGGTTCTCTAGGTTGGCGACGAACACGATCCTGTCACGCCCGGCGGACCTCAGGGGATGCCACTCGCCTGCCGGGGCCACACCGGTGTATCCGGCGTGCTTCAGGTAGGTCTCCAGCTCCTCTACCGCCAGCCTTGCGGCCACCTCGGCATCATGGGAGTCGGAGATCTGCCTTCCGGCCTCGCGCCCGCTGTGGAACACAAGATAGATCGCCGCGAGCAGTACCCCGACCACGGCGATCACGATCACCAGCTCGGGAAGAGTGAAACCTCCCGCTCGCCGGCGGTCATCGCACCAAAGCCATGCGTGCAACCTAGCGTGCATGCTCAATCACCTCTCACTCCCGGCTCGACTGAGCCAAAGCACCGGCCCTGCTGCTTCAGAGCCACACAAGGATACGAAACGACTTGAGCTCGATCGTACGAATCTGACAGAATTCCCGTTCCTCTCACGGGTTGCCGTCCGTCACGCCGGGGCTCCCCCCGCCCCGTCGCGGTTCTAGAACATGTTGTCATCTATCGAGCGATCTCCATAGTCAGGGTCCATCATCCACGAGGTCATCACCCAGGTCTCCAGCGACGGGAAGCGGGGAGGGTGAACCGACTGAAGGCCGGAATCGTAACCCAGAGCCAGTCCGAAGCCCCCGCTCGACGTACCCAGCCTTCCGGCCTCCCGCTCCATCAGACCGCCGTGAATGCTGAGCACTCGCTGAGGCGTCGGCTCCCCCGGAGACTCCGCCCTGAGCGAGCCGCCCAGCGCGGCTACCGTTGCATGGACCAGGATGTGCCCCTCCGTCTCTATCTCCCACGGGAAGGCCCAGTCGGTGCCTCCCCACAGGTCGGGATCCCGGGCAACCTGCACGTCGCCGAGGGACACCAGGCCCAGAGGGGTGCCCAGACCGGCCCCCGGCGCGTCGAGCTGGCCGGCGATGATCAGATCGCCGCTCACCACGAGGGTCAGCGGCGTGGTCAGCCTGTCTATCGTCTTGACGTAGACCGGGCCTCCCCGCACGAACACCACGTCCCTTCCGGCAAGGCTGAGCGTCTCGGGCTCGGACTCGGGCCCCGCGGAGCAGATGATCCTGCTCCCATCGATCAGGAGGCGCCGGACACCCGAGAGGTAGGAGCCCTGGGAGGCCGCGACCCCGGAAAGGTCCTCGAAGTAGCTTCTCAGGCCGTCGAAATCAATGCTGTCGGCAGTGGCGTCCCAGTAGGGCTTGCCCTGGAGGTGGTGGGCGAAGGGCCTCACCCAGACGTTGCTGCCCTCCGGATGGGGGCTCGTGGAGTAGCCGTGGCCGGAGAAATGGAAGCCGCCGTCCACCGTCGTCCCCACCATCGAGAGGTAGGGATCGCCGGCCGAGTCGGACGAGAGGCTGGCGAAGCCTATGGGCCCGTTGCAGTGGACGGGACCGTCCACCACGTCGCCATCCACGAAGGGACGGGACAACAGGCTCCGGTCGACCAGCCTCGCGTAGCGCGAGGGGTAGTCCGGGCATGCCCTCACGACGACGTCGCGAACGGACTCCCCCGACATCCCCCTCGACCTGATCTCCACTCCCCCGTTGTTCACGGGTCCCATGCCCTGGTCGAACGGATCCACGACGACCCAGACCTTGTCGCCGCCCGACCCCGGGATCTCGATCCACTGGAGGCTGTCCCCGTCCAGAGAGAAGGGCTCGGGATCGGAGGGCGGGACATCCAGAGTGCCGAGGTAGTGCATGGCAAGAGCCGCGCCCGACTCGGCTGCCATCATGGCCCTCACCCTGTCCTCCCGCCACTCCCCCGATCTGAGGTTGCTCCGGAAGAGCACGAACGCGGCGGTGGCGAGCACCGCCAGAGCGAACATCAGGACGACGACTATGCCGAGCACAGCGCCTCTCCTGGCTGCCGCTCCGCTGCCCGGGCCGCTCCTGCCCCTTCCGCGCCCCCGCGGGATGGTCAAACCCCTGCCCCTCCTAGTAGAGGTTGAGGTCCAGCCAGTGCTCGTTCATGCTCGGGTCCTCCCACCACGCGATGAGGTCCCACTTGCCCGTGGACGGGAAGAAGGGCGGGTGCATGGACATGAGCCTGGTGTCGTAGTGTATGGCCCAGTCGAAGCCGCTGGGCATCGTAGTCGTCGTTATGCCCTCCTCCACCACTATGTAGCCGCCCAGGATGGTCAGGTCCACGGAAGGCTGGGGGTACCAGTAGTTCTCCGCCCTGATCTCGCCGCTGAGGGCCATCAGGACGCCGTTGAACTGCCAGTTGACGAAGGTCTCGACCTCCCAGATCCCGGCCCAGTCAGCTCCCCCGGTGGTCTCGGGGTCGTGGGCCATCAGGATGTCGCCGTAGACCGTGATGAACCCGGCGAGGATCTTGTTGCTCGGGTCCAGGCAGTCCTCGTTGGCGTAGCGGAAGCTGCCGGCCATGTAGAGATTGCCCCTCATGCCGATGGTCAGGGGAACGGTCAGGAAGTTCGTGTCCACCATCGAGGGGTAGGTCTTGAGGTAGAGGTTGTCCGTGTTGTTGTTGTCCACCCAGACCACCGGGTTGCCGTAGTCGCTGATGCAGAAGCGCTGCTCGGCAGCCGCCTGGGACGTCTTCACTATCAGGGTGTCGCCACGGACGATCATCCTGGTCCCGCTCGGGGCCGCTCCGCCCGCGAAGTAGATGCCGTTGCTCATCGCGGCGTTCCTGGCCGTCTGCCAGTCCACCTCGTCCGGCCCGAACTCGATCGGGTCGGCGTTCATCTCGAAGTAGGGCGGCCCGAGCAGCATCCTGTCGTAGGGCTCGATCCAGAGCCCTCCGACGTGCGGAACGCTGGTCGGGTTGCTGGCGCCTCCGGTCGAGTAGTAGTAGTGCGGCGACGCCAGGCCGAGCGAGTAGAACATGGGCTCGTCGGGGCTCCAGAAGCCCGTCTGGCTCCAGATGCAGATCGGCCCGTTGGCGAAGAAGGGCCCGTCGAAGCGGTACCCGTCGCCGTAGAACCCGCCCAGGTTCGGAGTGCTCAGGAAGGCGGCGAAGCGCGCGAAGTTCTCCGGCATCATGTAGGCCCTGGTGCCGTGGTAGTAGTTGTCGTTGTCCTCCCCGATGTTCTTCCCGAGAGACCTTATCTCGTAGGAGTTGCCCTCGGTTATCTCGGGGTTGGCGTCGCTGGGGTCCACCACGACCTTGACCTCCCCGAGGTCGTTCCCGGGGAGGTCGAGCCAGACGAGCTGGGAGCCCATGAAGTACTCGGGCATGGTGTCCCCGGGGACGGAGGCGCCCCCGAGGATCATGTGCATTGCCAGGTTGGCCCCCGCTTCCGAGGTGTACCTGGCCTGCATCTTGTCTCTGTCATAGATGAAGCTCGTCATGTTGATCCTGAAGAGGGTGTAGATGGCGGCTGCGAGGATCGACATGCCGAAGGCGAAGAGGACGACCAGCGCGAGCGCCGACCCCCTCCTTCCGCCTCTGCCTGTTCCCGGTATTCTGATTGCGAGCATCTCTATCACCCCCTCTATGGAGCCGTGCGGCCGAAGACCTGGATGTTGTCGAGGTTCCAGCCGCCCCTCGAGAACCACGGCCCGGAGTCCAGGACGAAGCGGAGCATGTAGAACGTCGAGTCGGCGTTGTCGTTGAAGTCGCTCGTCATGTCCACCTCCTCCGTCTCGTAGATCGAGTGGTTCTCACCCACGTAGGACCTTATGACCTGCCAGTCGAGGGAGGTGGTGGGAAGGCCGGGGTCCGTGGTGAAGGCAAGCTGCAGGAAGCCGTTGTCCAGACCCTCCAGCCTCAGGCAGCGGTCGAACCTGACGAACACTGTGTCGTAGGCGAGAGCTGCGGCCATCGGGTAGGCCGGCGACCTCATCCAGGACCAGGCGTCGTCTACGTAGAATCCATCGTCGGTGAGATCGTTGCCGGCGACGTGCGCCCCGCAGGATGGCGGAGGCACCGGGTCGGGCGCCGGAACGAACAGCGGCCACCCGATCTCCCAGTCGTCGTTGGTCCCCTCGTGGTACCAGTCGGCACCCGTGGTTCCCAGCTCGGTGGCCGTGTAGATCGCCTCGAAGTCGTTGAACAGGTAGTTGTCGCAGAGCGGGTAGAGCTCGCGCTGCGATGTGCCCGTCGCCACGGACAGAACGCCGGCGTAGCTGTGGAGTATCACGTTGGGCTTGTAGTACTCCAGGCTCAGGCTGGCCGGATCGCCGAGATCGCTCCCGGCGTGGCGGCACTGGGAGATCGCCCCGGTGTCGAGGCACTGCCACCAGGTGTTGTTCATGCCGGTCGCGGCGTTGCTGAGCTCGATCTTCAGCGTCAGGTTGGTCCCGGCCGGAAGCGCGAAGGGCACGTCCAGAGGGATGCTCTTCCAACCCGTCGCGGACACGTCCAGCGTAGCGTCGTCCGCCGAGAGCTGCATCGCGGCCTTGTTCAGCTCACCGGAGACCGTGAAGTCGCTGCTGGCCGTGGTCCCGAGGTAGACGTCGAAGTGGTTCCACGGATCGAGCGCGGAGTCCACGGCGTAGAAGTCGATGGTGTGGATTATGTAGCCCGTGCCGATCCCCTCGGCGTGGAAGTTGTCGAGGGCCCAGCCGCCATCCTCGTCGGCGGCGTCAGAGCCCAGTATGAACCGGAACCGCACGTCGTTGCCGATGTAGGGCGTCAGGTCTACGGTCTCCGTGACCCACCCGCCCGAGGCATCGGTGAAGATCTCGGTGCCGTCGGGGATGGGGTTGTCGGCAGTCGCGACGCCGGTGTAGGCCAGTCCGCTGGCCGCCGTGAGGGGCGTCCATGCCCCTCCGTTGACGCTGATCAGCATGTAGCCGCCGTCGTCACCCGTCTCGAACGAGTAGTCGTGCTCGAAGGTGAGTGTCGGCGAGGTGATCCACCCCGGTATGGTGATCTCGGGGCTCTGCAGCCAGCAGTAGCAGTCGGGGCTGTAGCTGCTGGCCACGTTCTTCCAGGAGGTCCAGGCGTAGTCCAGCGGCGGCGAGACGAGCTGGGGGTCCCAGTCGTCTGTCCCGTAGCCCGGCATCATGCCGTGCGTCCATCCGTCCACGGCTGCCCCGGCGCCGGCTATGCCGATCTTCACGTTGTCCCAGTCGCGGCCCTCGGTGGGTATCGGATTGCCCCCGTACTGGCTGAAGACCATCTCGAAGTCCGCGTCGAAGGTCTGCCCGTGGAGGATGGCCGCGTCGTCGAGGTCGACCACGTTGTAGACCCAGCCTCCGGCTGCGCCCGGGATGGCGAAGCGGTCGTAGGTCGTGTCGGCGTAACCGGCCCCAGTGACCATGATGTTGTCGAAGGAGAGCCCCCCGTTGGCCGCCGGGCCGATGGCCATCTCGTCCCCCGCGTGACCGAAGACGATGTAGAGGGGATCGGGCAACGACGAGGGGTTGAGATAGTCGTGCACGTTCACGGTCCGGTGGTGCCATACGCCGTCCGCGTAGGCGCCGGGGTCGAGGTCCTCGAACAGGCCCACCGGTCCGTTGATGATGCCGTGGTCGTTGTAGCCCACGAAGTCGCCGGCGTCACCGGACGTGCTCTGCTCGTTGTGGTCCTCGAAGTCGAAGTCGAGGAACACCTGGTCGTTGACGAACCCGGAGGTATTCAGCTCGACCATCATCCTGTTGACCGCCCAGTTGCCGGAGGTCCTGGTGTCCAGGGTGACGAAGTAGCCGTCCCCCGCCCAGGTGTTGTGCCTTCTCCAGCGCCCGAACAGGTCGCCCCAGAACTCCGGGTTGTCGCCAGGAGGGCTCGTGAAGTCCTCCAGATAGAGGGTGTCCACCTGGTAGTTGGAGAGATCCCTGAAGAAGACGCCGTCGTTGGCGTCCGCGGCCCCCTCGTGTGTCCTCGAGTGATAGATCAGCAGAAGCTCGTCGGTCAGCTCGCTGTAGGCCGAGAGGTCCACGGTCAGGGCGGCGAGGTTGCGCGTCGCCGCGCCCGGACCGGTCCTGTCCATGGACATTATCCCCGAGCCCACCTGGATTCTTCCGGCGGAGCTCAGGCTGACCAGGTTCCACTCCAGCCCCAGGGGATCCTCGAAGTCCTCCATGTAGATGATCGTGGTATCGGCCCCGAAGTTCGGTATGATCGGGTCGTCCCACAGAGTGACGACGGTGGGACCGGGGCCCGTTCCCTCGAAGTCCTCGAGCTCCGTGATGGGGTCGCCCGGCTCCGGAGGCTGCTGCGGACCCATCATGCCCCAGACTATGACGTTGTAGAAGAGGTCCCAGCCGTCGTGGTTGTAGGCCGTGGCGTCGTGGCATCCGAAGAAGACCCTTCTCATGAGCGAGTCATCCTCGGCCACCACTGCCACCGTGGCGTCGAACTCGTCGGCATTGGGGCCCTTCACGGCAAGCAGCGAGTCCGGAAACCAGCCGGCCCCGTAGACGCTGTCGGTGTTGAGGATGAAGGTCTGGGCCCCCGTGGTGTCGTAGAGGAGCACCCATGGGTCAGCGGTCGGGTCGGGAAGGCTCCAGATCATCACCTCGTGATCGGGGTTGAGCCTCCAGATGCCGTCATCGTTGATATCCTCCCCGCCCGAGACGGTCGCGGGAGGCACCGGGAGCAGGTGGTAGTCCCAGCCTATGCCGAACTCGATCCCGATGTAGGGGTTCATGGTGACTATCGGCAAACGGAGCGAGTCCAGCACCGACTGGTGCGTGTGCACTCCGCCCTCGTTGTGTATGACGAGCAGGTCCGCCGTGCTGAAGTCGAAGGTCGGCACCTCGTCGTCGGCGATTATCTGGACAGTGAACCCCCGCAGCAGCAGGTACTCGATCTGCTCGGACTCGTCGAACGAGGGCTGCGTGTCGGGGCTGGCCACGTTGAAGATGATGATGCCGCCGGGAGGGGGGGGCGGCCAGAAGGCCGGGTTGATGTTGTGGTTGATCCCCAGGTTCCTGGGCGATACCGTGGTGTGCATCATGGTCTGGTAGAAGTTGCCGGCGTAGATGTCGGACAGGGTGAGGTCCACCTGTATGTGGCGGACCAGGTCGGTGCTGTCCGGGAACACCAGCGGGTCGCCCTGGATCTCCCTGCCGCTCTGGTCGAGATAGTTGAAGGCCAGAAGGTCGATGTTGAAACCCTCGAACCAGGTGCTACCGGCCGCGTCCTGGAACTGGACACGCTTGTCGAGGGTGTTCAGCGAGATGGAGACGGTATCCTCGGGCTGAAGGCTGCCGAAGGGCCGGAAGTCGGCGTAGAACTGCACCTCGTCCTGGCTTGCGATGGTTATCGGGTGCCATTCGTCGTCGTCCCAGCCGCCGTAGGGCATGTAGCCGGCCCAGATGAGCTCATCGGTCACCCTCTCGAGAGTGTGCCGTCCCGAGATGTCGAGCTCGCTCTGGCGCCTGCCGAAATGGTAGTGCTCGGTTGTCCGGAGGAAGATCAGGTAGATGCCTGCCAGCACCACCCCGAGAATCATGATCACGACGATGAGCTCGACGAGGGTCATGCCCTCTCTCCGGCCCGATTCCCTCCTGCTCTTCGATCCCATATCCACCACCTGCCCTAGAAAATGGTGCTGAGGCTGACCGAGTCGTTCCCGTTGGCCGACTCGAATCGCACGCAGCACCTCACGAGACGCGCCTTGCCGAGTGTATCTATGGGCGTGTCGACGTAGAACCATCTCTCGAACTTCTCTATCGTTTCCGGACCGTAGGTCGCGCTGGGAGCGGGAACGGTGTCGAAGTCGACCGTTCTCATCTCCTCCAGCCCGCCTCTGGCAAGCTCGAGGGCCCGGGTCCTGTCGTCGACGACGTCCGACTGGCGGAGCATCGAAGCAAAGAACATCGCGAGCCCTACGATCAGTATGCCCAGCAGCACGCTGGCCAGCAGGACCTCGATCATGGTGAACCCTCCGGTTCCTCTGACCGGACGTCCGACCATTATCTCCTCCCTCCTCGGAGCACTCCACTGCCGGGAGACCCTTCGGCCGCCCCGGCAGATATGGTGTGACGACAACTCTTCTCCACAGAGCGAATGAAAGACTGGCAGGCCGGCTCGCGCACCGGCATGCGGATCATCTGTAGAACCTCCTCTGGAGCTCCACCTGAGACTCGGCCAGCTCCGAGACGGCCCTCGCGCTGACATCGGTGTATGAGCCGTCCTCGCTGGTCCTGGTCTCGGTCACGAGCATGTAGCTCCGGCCCATCAGGGTCTCACGTCTCGTCCTGGAGCCATCCTCCGGAATATAGCCCTGACCCTCTATCCTCGAAATCTCCGTCCAGGCGACCGTAAGGCAGGCCTGTCTCTCCCCCAGCTTCCGCTGGCCCTCGAAGAAGGTCCTGGCCGCCTGGGCAAGCGCTCCCAGCACGATGAGGATGACCACCGCAGCGACCACGGACTCGACCAGCGTGAATCCTCTCCGGGCGCTGCTGCCTGTCATATCCCGTCCAATCCCGCGGAGGCCGGAGGAACTGCGCCGGCGGATCCGGCACAGCGACCGGGAATCGACCCTATCGTGTAGATGTCCTCCACCATCACTTCCCGACCGCCGGTGACGGCCCGGACAGTGAGCGTCATCCCACTGGACCCGACCACGTTGGAGATCACCCTGACGAGACCGGGAGAGGCCTCGACGACGTCCACGCCGTTGTCTCCATTGATGTCGGCTATCAGGGAGCCGTCGGCCGAGGCCAGGACGGTATCTACGGATCCCGCTCTGTCCCTCAGCACGACGCTCCCGGCCGCGACTCCGGTGAACCTGCCCTCGAGCCCGTAGATCCTGCCGTTCCAGCCCGAGCCGG
>JAFGKQ010000203.1 GCA_016928495.1 Candidatus Fermentibacterales bacterium | reverse complement strand
TTTGCCATGTTAATGCCCAAGAAGGTTAAGCATAGAAAACAGTTCACCGGCCGCATGACCGGTACCGCCTCACGGGGGACCGAGCTCAACTTCGGCGATTACGCCCTCAAGGCTGTCCAATGCGGTTGGCTGTCTTCGCGTCAGATAGAAGCCGCTCGCCGGGCTATGACCCGTCACGTCAAGCGTGGTGGCAAGATCTGGATCCGTGTCTTCCCCGACAAGCCGGTTACCTCCACTCCGGCCGAGACGCGGATGGGCAAGGGCAAGGGAGCCGTCGATCACTGGGTCGCCGTAGTCAGGCCCGGGAGGATCCTGTTCGAGCTCGAGGGCGTAGGCACCGGCGTAGCCCGTGAGGCAATGCTCCTCGCGAGCCACAAGCTCCCGCTGAGGACGCGCTTCGTGGAACGCGAGAAGGAGTAGTCGGGATGAGGGTCAACGAGATGAGATCCATGAGCCGCGGAGAGCTTCTCGACCGGGTGAGGGAGCTCCGTCAGGAGCTCTTCAACCTCCGGTTCAGGGTCATCACCGAGCAGCTCGACAACCCCCTCAGACTCAGGGCCGCGAGGCGCGAGCTGGCGGCTGCCCTCACGATGCTGAGAGAGGATGAGCTCGGCCTGTCGCCCCTTGCCGGGTCCACGGAAGAGAAGTCGAAGGGATAGCCGGGATGAGTGAGAGCAGAGCCAGGAACAGGCAGGTCCTCAAGGGCACCGTGGTCTCGACCGCGATGGACAGGACCGCTGTCGTCGAGGTCCAGACCGTGAGCGCTCATCCTGTCTACAGGAAGAGGCACAGGACCTCCAGGAAGTACTACGTCCACGACGAGGAAAACATGTGCAACGTCGGTGATCTGGTGAGGATCGCCGAGACTCGACCCCTATCGAAGACCAAGCGCTGGCGCCTGCTGGAGGTCGTCGAGAAGGCCCGCTAGGGGAGGCTTGGTGAGATGATTCAGCAGGAGTCCAGACTCAACGTGGCGGACAACTCGGGAGCCCGGAAGGTGCTCTGCATCAAGGTACTGGGGGGCTCCAAGAGGCGATACGCCAGCATAGGTGACGTGATCGTCGTGAGCGTGAAGGAAGCGCTCCCGAACGGTGCCGTCAAGAAGGGCGAAGTGAGAAGGGCGGTCGTCGTCAGGACACGCAAGGAGCTGAACCGCTCGGATGGCTCCTCCGTCAGGTTCGACGACAACGCGGCGGTCATCATAGACGACGCACTGCAGCCCGTGGCTACCAGGATCTTCGGCCCGGTAGGCAGAGAGCTCAGGAGCAAGTTCATGAAGATCGTGTCGCTGGCGCCGGAGGTGATCTGATGAGGGTGCGCAGGGGCGACAGAGTGCTCGTCCTGACCGGGAACGAGAAGGGCAAGAAGGGCAAGGTCCTCAAGGTTTTCCGCTCCAAAGACACCGCCATCGTCGAGGGGCTCAATTTCATGAAGAGACACACTCGACCCTCGTCGAAGAACCAGCAGGGCGGAATCCTGGAGAAGGAGGCCCCGATGAGGCTCTCCAACCTGGCCGTGATCTGCTCGGAATGCGGCGAAGCGAAGGGCTTTCTCACCAGGCGGGACGGGGAAGGCAAGCCCTACAGGCTCTGCAAGTCCTGCGGAGAAACGATACGGGAAGGCTGAGGCGAGGTATCAGGAGCATGAGCAGTACGAACCAGAGAACCGTGCCCAGGCTTCAGGCGGTCTACCGCGACGAGGTTTGCCCGAAGCTCAGGGAGAAGTTCGATTACGCCAACCTTCACCAGATACCCGGGATCAGCAAGATCGTGATCAACATGGGCCTGGGGAAGGAAGCCATGGAGAACCCCGGCAACATGAAGAACGCTTCGGAGCAGCTCGCCGCGATCACCGGCCAGCAGCCCTCGGTGGCGAGAGCCAGAAGGTCCGTGGCCGGTTTCAGGCTCCGCGAGGGCATGCCCATCGGCGTTTTCGTTACTCTCAGGGGCGCGAGGATGTGGGAGTTCCTCGACAGGCTGGTGAACTTCAGCCTGCCCCAGGTCCGGGACTTCAGGGGGCTGCCCGAGAAGGGGTTCGACGGAAGAGGCAACTACAACTTCGGTCTCGAGGAGCAGGTCGTGTTCCCGGAGATCGACGTGGACAAGATAGACAGGTTCAGAGGCATGGACATAGCGATCGTCACGAGCGCTTCCACCGATGAGGAAGGACAGGAGCTGCTGAGGCTGCTCGGTGTGCCTTTCCGAAAAGCAGCGCGATAGCTTGGGGGGCTGACTTGGCGAAGAAGTGCCTTATCGAGAAGCAGAAGCGGGAGCCGAAGTTCAACGTGAGGAAGTACAGCCGGTGCGCTCTCTGCGGGCGTCCCCGGGGATACCTGAGGAAGTTCGGCATCTGCAGGATCTGTTTCCGGGACATGGCCAACAGGGGCGTCATTCCCGGGGTCAGAAAGGCAAGCTGGTAGGGGGTGCGGGATGTCGATGACTGATCCGATTGCGGACATGCTCACGAGGATCAGGAACGCCAGCAGGGCGGGTCACCGTTACGCCGATGTCCCCTGCTCGAACCTGAAGATCGATATCGCCAGGACCCTCTACGAGCGTGGGTTCGTCCGGGGCTTCAGGAAGATCGAGGACGAGAAGCAGGGGATGCTCCGCATCTACCTGGCATACCGCGGTGGAAGGTCCCTGATCGTCGGACTCAAGAGGATCTCCAAGCCTGGTTGCCGCGTCTACGCCGGGGTGAGGGAGATCCCGAGGGTCATGGGAGGACGGGGGATGGCCGTGCTGACCACCCCCAGGGGCGTGCTCACCGACGCCGAGGCCCGCAAGCACGGCATAGGGGGCGAGGTGCTCCTCCACGTCTGGTAGGGCGAATCGTGTCGGCGCGGGGCCGACCCGGCCTCTCGCGGGACACCATCAAGGACGGAACCGGATATGTCACGAGTAGGAAAGCTCCCGATCAGGCTGCCGGAAGGTGTGACCGCGGCAGTGAAGAAGAAGCGAGGCGGGCCGCACGTGGTCACGATAACCGGCCCCAGGGGCGAGATGCTCCACGAGCTGCCCGAGGGGATCAGCGTCTCGGAGCAGGACGGCAGGATGGTCGTCGAGCGATCCGACGACTCCGCCGACCAGAGACGCCTCCACGGCGTGACCAGGGCTCACCTCGCCAACAAGGTGAAGGGCGTCAGTGTCGGGCACGAGATAGTGATGATCGTCCAGGGCAAGGGCTATCAGGCGGAGGTCGCGGGCAAGGTCATCGACATGCAGATAGGCTTCTCCCACAGGGTGGTCGTCGAGCTGCCCCGGGGGGTCACTGCCGAGGTCAGGCCGGGTCAGAACCAGTTCACCCTCGTTCTCGGCTCGAACGACAGGCACCTCCTGGGCCATCTCGCATCGACCATCTACAGGATGAGGCCTGCCGAGCCTTATAACCTCACGGGCATCCGCTACGAGGGCAGGCCCATCAGGCGTAAGACGGCCAAGACCGCTGCGGCCGGGGCGTAGCGGGGAGGATCGGACATGGGAGCATCCAGGCGTCAGAAGAGGGATTTCAGGCACTCCAGGATAAGGAGGAAGCTCTGCGGGACCATGACCAGACCGCGCCTGTGCGTCTTCAGGAGCAATCGCCACATCACGGCCTCCCTGGTTGACGACGACGCGGGCCGGACCATCGCGACCCTCTCCACGTCCGCCCGGGACTTCGCTTCGGGCCAGAGGGAGACCAAGACGCAGATGGCCGGAAGGCTGGGAACGAGGATCGCCGAGATCGCCAGGGACAAGGGGATCTCCGAGGTGGTCTTCGACAGAGGCGGATACCGTTATCACGGGAGGGTCCGGGCGGTCGCGGAAAATGCTCGTGAAGCCGGACTCAGGTTCTAGGGGAGGCACGCGGCAATCGTGAAGAGGGATCAGACCAGAACAGCACCGAAGTCGAGAGAGAAGTCGGAAGAGGGTTCCTCCGCCGAGGATCTCGAGAACCAGGAACCGGAGTTCCTGGAGCGGCTCATAAGCGTCAACAGAGTCGCCAAGGTCGTGAAGGGCGGAAGGAGATTCGGCTTCAACGCACTGGTGGCCGTAGGAGACGGCAACGGCTGCGTGGGCGTGGGGCTCGGCAAGGCTGCGGAGCTTCCCGAGGCCATACGCAAGGCGACCGAGTCTGCCCGCAAGAAGGTCATCCGCATCCCCCTGGTGGACGGAAGGACCATACCCCACACCATCGTCGGCAGGCACGGGGCGGGGAAGGTCCTCCTCAGGCCGGCCAGCTCCGGCACGGGGCTCATCGCCGGGTCCGCCGTTCGGGCCATCCTCGAGTGTGCCGGTGTCAAGGACGTCCTCAGCAAGTCTCAGGGGTCCAAGAACTATCATAACGTGGTCAGAGCCACCATGGCCGGGCTCGAGGACCTGATACTGATCGACGAGGTGAGCGGCGTCAGAAGGAGAGAGATCGAAAGAAGGCGCGCCAATGCCTAGGAAGAGCACCAGGTCGCCGGGGACTCTCCGGGTGACCCAGAGGAAGAGCGCCATCGGTTCCAAGCAGAACCAGAAGAGGACGCTGAAGGCCATGGGGCTGGGCAGGGTGGATCAGGTGGCCGAGCTTCCGGATCTGCCGCAGACCAGGGGCATGATCTTCAGGGTCCGCCATCTCGTAGAGGTCGAGGAGGCAGGCAAGTGAGGCGTCTACAGCATCTGCGCCCGGCTGACGGAGCTACGAAGTCCAGGCTGCGCCGAGGCTGCGGACGGGGCTCCGGGCAGGGGGGAACCTCCGGCAAGGGGCACAAGGGCCAGAAGGCGCGCACCCAGGTCAACCCCTGGTTCGAGGGCGGCCAGATGCCCATTCAGCGAAGGCTGACTCACAGGGGCTTCAACAACGCCAGGTTCGCCAGGACCTATCAGGTCGTCAACGTCGGCCAGCTCAACAGGTTCGATGACGATACGGTGGTGACGCCCGACCTGCTCAAGGAGTCAGGTCTCGTCTCTTCCAGGCAGAGGCCGGTGAAGATCCTCGGAAGGGGTAGCCTGGAGAAGCGGGTCACGGTCTGCGCACATGCCTTCAGCGCATCGGCGTCAGGGGCGATCTCCGCCGCGGGCGGCGCGATCGAGGTCCTGGATTGATGCGTGGCTTCCAGAACATCCTGAGGATCCCCGAGCTCCGCAAGAAGATCCTCTACACCTTCGGGTTGATAGCCGTCTACAGGCTCGGCGGACACATCACGGTTCCGGGAATAGACGCCGGAGCCCTGAGCGAGGCATTCAGGCAGGCGAGCGGCGGCATCATGGGCATGTACGACCTGTTCGTCGGCGGCGCTCTGCGGCGTGCGAGCATCTTCGCCCTGGGCATAATGCCCTACATCTCCGCCTCGATCATCATACAGCTCCTCTCTTCCGTTGTGCCCTACTTCGAGCGGCTGAAGAAGGAGGGAGAGGCCGGCAGGCAGAAGATCACGGAGATCACCCGCTACGGGACGGTGCTTCTCGCCCTCATACAGGGCCTGGGCATCTCCCAGTACATCATGAGCCTCAACTCCCAGGTGCCCGGCGTGATCCCCGATACGGGCCTTGGATTCAGGGTGATGACGGTGCTCACCCTGATCACCGGGACGATCTTCGTGATGTGGCTGGGCGAGCGCATCAGCGAGAGAGGGATCGGCAACGGCATCAGCCTGATAATCTTCGCCGGCATAGTCGGGCGATTGCCCACCGACCTGGGCTCGATCTTCCGCAGCGTTTTCCAGATAGGACAGATCTCCTTCGTGGAGATGGTGTTCATGGCGGTGTTCATGTTCGTCGCGATCGCCTTCGTCGTGCTCATGACGGAGGCACAGAGGAGGATCCCCGTCACCTACGCGAAGCAGGTGAGGGGGAGGAAGATGTACGGCGGCCAGAGCACCCACATACCACTGAGGCTCAACACTGCCGGCGTCATCCCGATCATCTTCGCGCAGTCGCTCATGATGTTCCCGAGCAGCATCGCGATGTTCTTCCCGAACGCCGGTCTCACACAGCTCGTGGAGCGGTACCTGAGCCCGTCCAGCCCGGTCTACATGCTGATATACGGCGTTCTCATCGTCTTCTTCGCCTACTTCTACACGGCCATGGTCTTCAACCCGCAGGATCTGGCCGAGAACATGAAGAAGTACGGCGGGTTCATACCTGGCAGGAAGCCGGGCAAGAGCACCGCGAAGTACATAGAGAGAGTGCTCGTCAGAGTGACCCTTCCCGGGTCCCTCTTCCTGGCGGCGGTGGCGATACTGCCCTACCTGCTGGCCAGGCAGGTCGACGAGAGCTTCGCGTTCTTCGGTGGAACCAGCCTGCTGATCGTGGTGGGGGTCGCGCTCGAGACACTGAGGCAGATCGAGACGCATCTGATGATGCGCCATTACGAAGGCTTCCTCGCGAAGGGCAAGATCCGGGGAAGACGATGAGGCTGGTGTTCCTCGGGCCTCCCGGCTCCGGCAAGGGCACCGGGGCGGCCCTTGTCTCGAAGAGGCTGGGTGTGCCCCACCTCTCTACCGGAGACGTACTGAGGGAAGAGATAAGGGCAGGGACCGAGCTGGGGCTTCGCGTGAAGGGAATAGTCGGCGGCGGCGGCCTCGTTCCGGACGAGATCGTCAACAGGATGGTCTTCGACAGGATCGGGGATGCCGAGGCGGGCTTCATTCTCGATGGCTACCCGAGGAACGTGACGCAAGCCAGGGACCTCGACCTGTTCCTCGGAGAAAGGGCTCTCACGGCGGTGGTCCATCTGGAGGTCCCGGACGAAGAAGTCGAGAGAAGGCTCGCCGGAAGGCTCGTGTGCGAGGGCTGCGGACGCATCTTCAATGCCGGCCACTTCCCTCCGGGGACCTCGCCGGAGGCCTGCCTGGAGTGCGGGGGTCGCCTCTGCCACCGAGAGGATGACAGCCCGGAGAAGGTGAGAAGGAGGCTCCAGCTCTACCACCATGAGACGAAGCCGCTGCTGGACTACTACTCGGGCAGGCTGGTAGAGGTGGATGGCGTCGGCTCGATCGAGCAAGTCGCCGAGGGGATAATGAGGAGTCTGTCGCAGTGAGCATCCTGGGGCCGGCGGAGCTACTGCTGATGCGGGAGAGCGGGAGGATCGTGAGGAGAGTGCTGGATGAGCTGAGAGCCGCCTCGGAGCCCGGCACGTTGACCGCGGATCTCGACCGGATGGCCCGTGAGATGATCGAGACGGAGGGTGGCACACCCTCCTTCCTGGGTCTCAGGGGCTATCCTGCCAGCATCTGCTGCTCGATCAACGAGCAGGTGGTTCACGGCATCCCGGGCGATAGGACACTGTCCGAGGGCGATCTGGTGAGCATCGACGTCGGGGTTCTGAAGAACGGCTTTCATGCCGATGCAGCCGACTCCTTCATACTCGGCGAAGGTTCCGGTACGGCCCGGAGGCTGTTGGAGGCCACCTACGCTGCCCGGGACCGGGGGATCGAGGCCGCAGTGGCTGGCAACCGGCTCGGAGATGTCGGGGCTGCGATACAGGAATTCGTCGAAGCCGAGGGCTTCTCCGTGGTTCGCGACCTGGTCGGGCACGGGATAGGCCAGAAGCTCCACGAGCCTCCTCAGGTGCCCAACTTCGGACGGAGGAATAGCGGGATGATCCTCGAAGAGGGGCTTGCCATCGCCATCGAGCCCATGGTGAATGTTGGGACATTCCGGGTGAGGTTCCTGTCCGACGGCTGGACGGTGGTCACTCAGGACGGATCCCTGTCCGCGCATGCGGAGCATACGGTTGTCGTAACAGCCGGTACGCCAATAGTGTTGACTGCCTGAAGGGCTTGGGCAATAGTACTAGCTCCCTTTGCTCCACTCGAGGGCATGGGATGAGCAGACAGAGAAACTGAGCGGGATGGCGGTCCCGGTCGAAGGTCGTGGACCATTCCCGAAGGGGTGTCCTTGTCCAAGGAACAGGGAGTAGTGGTCGATGGGACCGTTGTCGAGACCCTGCCTAACAACATGTGCAGGATAAGGCTCGACAAGCCGGAGGGGCACGTGGTGCTGTGCCACGTCTCCGGCAAGATGCGCATGAACTACATTCGCATCCTGGTCGGTGACAGGGTCACGGTCGAGCTGTCTCCCTACGACCTGAACAGGGGCAGGATCACCTACAGGTACAAGTAGCACGGAAAGCCGGGGGTGCGCGGCCAGCGTCCCGGGACGAGGTGTCAGGAATGAAAGTAAGAAGCTCTGTGAGAAGGATATGCGAGCACTGTAGGATCGTACGCAGGGAAGGCAAGGTCCTCGTGATATGCTCGCGGAACCCAAGACATAAGCAGCGTCAGGGATGACCAGACGCCGACACAAGCAGCGTCAGGACTGATGATCCAGCGGGCGCGGCCCGTCACATCACCGAACTGGAGGTAGTCGGAAAGTGGCTCGTATCGCAGGAGTAGACCTGCCGAGGAACAAGCAGGTGCTCTACGCCCTTCCCTATATCTATGGGATAGGTCTCACGCGTGCCCGGGAGATACTGGCGAGGACCAGCATTCCTCCCGACAGGAACACCGATGACCTCACCGAGAGTGAGGTGGCGACTCTCAGGCAGATAATCGACTCGGAATACAAGGTCGAGGGAGCTCTCCGCGCCGAGGTGTCCATGAACCGCAAGCGGCTGATGGACATCGGCTGCTATCGGGGGCTGAGGCACAGAAGAGGGCTTCCGGCCAGGGGGCAGAGGACCCACACCAACGCCCGGACTCGAAAGGGTCCCAAGATCGGGCACATGAAGAAACGCTGATCGTTCGATCGAAGCGTCGAAAGGACCGGGTTTTGGCCAAGAGCAGCTCTCGATCCGGCGGAAAGGCCGCCAAGAAGAAGGTCGTTGTCTCCGACGGCAGGGGCATAGCACACGTCAAGTCGTCTTTCAACAACACGATGGTTACGATAACGACGTCGGACGGCAGCGTGATCACCTGGGCCAGCGGAGGCACCACGGGAGTGAGGGGCACGAGGAAAGGAACCGCCTTCGCAGCGAGCCAGGCCGCCGTCCAGGCCGCGGAGAAGGCCTACGATGCGGGTGTGAGAAAAGTCGAGATATGGGTGCGCGGCCCGGGCTCGGGAAGGGAATCGGCCGTCAGGGCCCTCCAGTCCACGAACCTCGAGGTAACCGCCGTCAAGGACATCACCAGAGTACCCCACAACGGGTGCAGGCCGCCCAAGAGGCGGCGCCCCTGAGCGGCGCCGCACGAACAGCGGGGGCATTGCCCTCTTCCGGTCGAGACATGCCGGGCTTGTCGGAAGCTCGAGTGGAGTAACCGGTCCGGATCGTGACGAGGGATCCTGCCCCGATGTGGGCAGGGCATGCAGGGAGAGCCAATGGACATAAGGAAACTTCATCTTCCTGATATCATCCAGTGGGATGAAGCGGATGCTTCCGATCGCTTCGGAAGGCTCGTGGTCAGCGCTCTGGAGAGAGGCTTCGGGCGGACTCTGGGCAACTCGCTCAGGCGCGTGCTGCTCTCTTCTCTCAACGGCGCCGCGCCGGTGTCGGTCAACATCGAGGGAGCGCTTCACGAGTTCACCGCGCTTCCGGGCGTGATGCAGGACGTTCCGGACATACTGCTCAACGTCAAGTCGCTGGATGTCGTGTTCGAGTCCGGCGAGGAGGAGGGCCCGGGCTCCGGCGAGAGCGAAGCGGCTCTGATGAGCATCGATGTGGAGGGCCCTGCAAGCGTTACGGCGGGTGACCTCCAGCTCGACGAGGGGCTCCGCATAGTCGATACGTCCCTTCCGATCGCCGATGTGGCGGAGGGCGGGCATCTCCGGATGCAGATCAGCGTGGAGACCGGCAGGGGGTACCTGACCGTGGACGACTGGCTCAAGATGGGCCGGGGCAAGGATATCGGCGAGATACTGCTCGACTCCTGGTTCGGTCCCGTCAGGAAGGTGAACTACAAGGTCGAGAGCGCGCGCGTAGGCGACAGGACGGATTTCGACAGGCTCGTCATGGAGATAACGACCAACGGCACGATGACCCCTCGCGAGGCGGTGGAGAAGGCCTGCGGGATACTGGTCCGCCACCTCAGGCTCATAACGGGCGAGGAGACCCCGGGCGCGGTGCCCGAGGCGGTCGCCGAAGAGGCCGTCGAGGAGGAGTCGGAGGACCTTGCTCTCGACAAGACCGGGCTCTCCCCGAGGCTGGTGAACTGCCTGGCGGCCGGCGGCATCCACACGCTGCACGATCTCACATCCAGGACCGGGAAAGACCTTCTCTCACTCCGCAACTTCGGTCAGGCATCCCTCCAGAGCCTGATGGAGATGCTGGACGAGAGGGGCCTGAGCCTTCGGGACAGCGAGTAGCGAGCAGGCAGGAGTGATGGAAGAATGAGACACAGGAAGACCACGCCCAGGCTCAGCCGCAGCCGCGAGCAGCGAAGGAGACTGATCCGGAACATGGTCACCTCCCTGATCCTGGAGGAGCGCGTCAGGACGAGCCTTGCCAAGGCGCGGGCGGTCAGGAGCCGGGCCGAGAAGGTGATCACCAAGGGGCGCGAGGACTCGGTCCATTCCAGGAGGCAGGTTGCCCGGATGGTGTACGGCAGCAAAGCGGTCCAGAAGGTCTTCGACGAGCTGGGCCCTCGCTACTCCGACCGGCCGGGCGGCTACACCCGCATCCTCAAGCTGGGGCACAGGTTCGGAGATGCCGCCGAGGAGTGCATTCTCGAGCTGGTCGGCTCGAAGGCCTTCCAGCCCTCCACGGACAAGAAGTAGCCCCCTCCTCGCACCGGCCCCCTCTGGAACAGTGGGAGACCCCGTTCTGAAGAGCATCTGCGTCCTTACCAGCGGGGGCGACGCCCCCGGCATGAACGCCTGCGTTCGGGCTGTCGTCCGCTGCGGCCTGACCAGTGGCCTGCGTGTGCATGGGGCACGCAGAGGCTACTCAGGCCTGATCGACGGGGACATCGTCGAGCTGACCTCCGATGACACCAGCAACATCATACAGCGCGGAGGGACCATGCTCCACGCTGCGAGATGCCCGGAGTTCCTCGAGCCGGAGGGCCGGGCTGCCGCAGCGGCGACCATCCGGTCGGCGTCCATCGATGGCCTCGTGGTCGTCGGCGGCGACGGCAGCTTCAGGGGAGCGGACCTGCTCTGGAAGGAACATGACGTTGCCGCCGTCGGAGTGCCCGCAACGATAGACAACGACATATGGGGCAGCGATTACACGATCGGCTTCGACACTGCGGTCAACACCGCGATAGAGGCCATAGACCGCGTCAAGGACACGGCGTCCGCACACGATCG
>JAFGKQ010000202.1 GCA_016928495.1 Candidatus Fermentibacterales bacterium | reverse complement strand
CTGGTATCCCTGGCAGGTCCCGCTCGTGCTCGCCAGCAGGTCCCCCAGACGGCGCGAGATCCTCGAGAGGGCCGGCATACCGCACACGGTGCTTCCCAGCGACATAGAAGAGGACCGGACTGGCGGCGACCCGCGCGAGGAGGTGCTGCGCTGGTCGCGAGCAAAGGCCGGGCACGTGGCCCCCTCATGTCCCGGCAGGCCGGTCCTGGGCGCCGATACGCTGGTCCGTGCCGGCGGGCTCACTCTCGGCAAGCCTCTTGACGAGACCGATGCCGTCCGCATGCTGAGGCTGCTCTCCGGCAGGCCGCACATCGTTTTCGGGGGCGTCTGCGTGCTCTGGCCCGATCGTGGCCTGGATATTGCGATATGCGAGGAGACACGGGTGATCTTCCGGGCGCTCTCCGATGAGGAGATCGAGGCCTATGTGGCTACGCGCGAGCCGATGGACAAGGCCGGCGCCTACGGCATACAGGGCTTCGGGAGCCTTCTCGTGGAGAGAATCGAAGGCTGCTTCTTCAACGTCATGGGGTTGCCCCTTGCCCGCACCATGGAGGCCATCAGGACTGCCGGTCCCGGCCTCCCGAGACCCTGACGCACGGCCACGGCGGGGTCGAGTTCCGGGACCTCGTGAGAGGATGACCACTGCATCGGCAAGTTCGCCATCATGAAGCAGGGGCTTCGGGAACGGCCAAGAGAATCCCCTGGCCGCCAGCGGCGGCCAGGGGATAGCTGTCTGCCGTCCCGCAGGACGGAAGCTATGGCTGTCGCTACCTCACTACGACGACGGACTGCGTGGCTGACAGCCCTTCGGAGGTTACGAGCCTGGCGAAGTAGACGCCCGGCTCATCGAGGCTGACGGTCTGAGGGAGGCCGCTCTCGAGCGTCCACTGCCCCAGGCTGCGGCCGGCGATGTCGTAGACGGTCAGAAGGCCCGTCTGGCCCTCGGGCATCATGGGGGTGATCACGGCCGTTCCGGAGCAGGGGTTCTGCATCAGGTCGAGCACGGGCTGCGAGGGCAGCATGGGAGTGCCCGGTATCCCTGTCTGAAGGTCCATGAACTTGTCGTACCTGGCGTTCATGACCTCCTTGTAGGTCGAGCTGTACTCCTGCACGAACGTGGCGAGGTAGAGATTGTCCGCCACCCAGGCGGATATGTCATAGTCCACGCTGAAGTAGAGAGTATCCGGATAGGGCGCTGAGAACTCGACCACGGGGCCGACTATCCCGAACAGGTTGTCCCTGAAAGCCTGCAGGAACACCGACCCCCCCCAGTAGCCGACTCCGGGCACATCGTCCTCGACGATGGTCGTGAACAGGCGCATGGTCGCGTGAGCGCCCAGGTCCTGCTCCGCGATCAGCCCTATCTCGATGGTCCCGGTCTCATCGTCCCCGTCCCTGGCTACCAGGATCTCGAGGTAAGAGGGAACGTTGATCCGGTTGTTGAACGCCGAGGTCGGGTTCGGGTAACCGCTGAGCACTCCGTCCACCTTGACGGTCGGGACCCCGCTGACGCCGTAGAAGCTCTTCCTGGCGTTCTGCTCCGTGGGGTTGGCGGTGTAGATCGGATCGGTCGCAGACGGCCAGCCCACATGCACTCTTATGACGGAGATGTCACCGGATGCCAGGTAGGTGTCGACGAACGAGTTCAGAGTGGGCTCGAAGTTCCAGCAGTAGCCGCAGCCGCAGTTGGTGAAGTCCTCGACGAGGACGACCCTGTCGGCCGCGAGACACGTACAGGCAAGAAGAAGGACGAAGAGAACAGACAGCACTCTGATCATCTCGAGAACCTCCCGTTTCGAACAGCCTTGCTTGCACCCCGTGCAAGACAAGGGGATGATGACACTTCTCGAAAACGCCACCCATAGATAACAGGAAGACTCGTCCTTGCTCCGTCAAGTGTCCGCGCGCAGCGCGCAACTCCCCGCGTCGTTGACAGCTTCTCGCGCCGTCGGGTATCTATTGGGGCGATCACAAGGGCGCGGAGAGATGTCCGAGCTGGTCGAAGGAGCACGGTTGGAAACCGTGTAGGGCGCTTACGCGTTCTCGAGGGTTCGAATCCCTCTCTCTCCGCCAGGCGTGGCAGGACGCGCGAGCCGTGGCCCGCGAGAGGCTGGTCTGTCCCCGTGGCGACCGTCCTCCGGGAGTCGCCGGGACTCATTGATAGCGCTATACTTGGCTATATAGCATATTGTTGTCGTAGCTCTGATTCCGGAGGTTGGCCGTGGCCGATGCCATCAACAGCGACACCTATGACGCCCTCTGTAGGGAGGCGGAAGAGTACATCTCACAGGGACGGATGGAGCAGGCCAGGGAGCTGCTGCTCAAGGCCATTTCCCTGATCGGCACCCGATCGCAGGCGAGGAGCCTTCTGGCTGATGCGTGCATGAGCCTCGGCCTCTGGGCGGAAGCCAGGTCCCAGCTACAGGTCCTGACCACTCTCGAGATCGGCAACGTGCAGCACCACTACAGACTGGGGCAGGTCCTCGAGGAGCTTGGCGAGACGCTGCTCGCGAGGGACAACTACAGAGTCGTGCTCGAGAAGGACCACGGGCATCACGGTGCGTCCGTTGCCCTCAACAGATTGCCTGCGCAGGACGGCGAGAAGGCCGAGGAAGGAGCTGTGGACCTCTCCAGCATCTTCGGGGAGAAGGGCCCCGCCGCGGCGCCCCCTGAGGCAGGCAAGGCTGCTGCGGCTGCGCCGCCCGAGGGGGCCGGCTCGGAGGTCGACCTGTCCAGCGTGTTCGGTGGCGGCGGTGACAGCCCATTCGCGGATGCCGGAGAAGAGACGGGGGCCGCCCAGCCGGCCAGCGATGAGGCACCCGGGCAGAAGGAGCGCGGTCTGGACCTCGAGGCGATGTTCACCGAAGAAGAGCCGGAGCCCGAGAAGCCGGAGCCGCCGTCAGAAGAGGAGAAGCCTGCTGCCGTCGAGCAGGAAGAGGAGAGGGACTTCCAGATCCTGCCGGACTCCGAGACCGCCCAGGACGTGTTCGCCCTCGATTCGGTCCCTGAGGACGTGGATACCCTCCTCAAGGAGCTGGGTGTGACTCCCGAGCAGGTCTCGTCCGCCAACCAGGAAGAGATCACTGCCCTTCTGAGCAGCCTGGGGATCGACCTTCCCTCGGAGGTCGAGGTTGAGGGCGAGGAAGGTGAGGAGCCCAGCAGGGGCTTCGATCTGGAGAAGCTCTCGACCCTTCTCGGCACATCGGCCTTCGGTGCCGTGGGCGAGAAAGCCGCCGAGGAGGGCGAGCCGGCCGAGCCCGAGGAGGCCGAGCCGGAGGAGGCTCCCGCTGAGGAGCCCTCGACCATTGTCGAGTCCGTCTTCGACCAAGCAGAAGAGGCTGCAGCCGATGCAATCGCAGTGGAGGCTCCTGCGGAGGCGGCGGCTGAGGAGGCCCCGGTCGAGACCCCGGCGGAAGAGCCGGCGGAGCCCGAGCCGGACGTTCTCGAGGACCTGATCAGGCAGAGCAGGAAGAAGGCTCCGAAGCCGAAGCCCGAGGAACCGGAGCCGGAGCCCGTGACCGACCGGGCGGAGCCCGGGCCCGAGGCGCCGGTGGAGGAGGCCGCCGAGCCGGAGCCCGCTCCCGAGCCGTCCCCGGTCGAGGCTGCGAGCCGACCCGGCCCCGTGGAGGCCCCGGTGGAGCCCGGGCGGCCGGAGCCGGAGGCTGCTGCCCCTGTCGAGCTTCCCGTTCCCACTGAGCCCGCTTCCGTGTCGGTGGATCAGGGAGAGACGGTACACATCGCTGTTGTCCAGCTCAAATCAGGGGCGCTGACCGTGGACGATGCCAGTCTGATCGCCGTGGAGGACGGGATCGAGATCCTCAGAGCCGCTGAGCGCCTGCAGATCGGCGGGAAGGGCAGGATTCATCTCGGGCGCGGCACGGGGCATCCGTTCGCCCTGGAGATCGGCCCGGGCTGCGCGCTGGACATGGGCAGGATCATGGCGTGCGACGCTCTGCTCGATGTGTCCGGCGGGATCGATGGCGCTCCCGGTCTCAGGTGGGTGCGCGGTCCGGCGGGAAGCACTGTGGTCATGCTCTCCCCTGCCCCGATAGTGACCGTCAAGCTCAAGGGCAAGAGCGAGATGATACTCAGGCACTCTGCGATCGTCGCAGTCGATGGCGAGATAGAGATCGTCAGAGCCGAGGGTGTCGGGATGGAAGGTTTCGTCGCCCTGTCGGGCAAGGGCAGAGTCCACTACTCCTCCTGACGATACCCGGAGACAGCACCGGTGGGGATGTAGCTCAGTTGGTAGAGCGCTGCCTTCGCAAGGCAGAGGCCGGCGGTTCGATCCCGCTCATCTCCACCACCTTCTGAGAGGCCATGCAGGAGAAGACCCCCGATCCCGTGGAGATAGCCTGGCTCGAGCACTCGGGCAGGAACCGGAGGCTACAGAACTGCGCCAGTGCCGGCTTCGCGGGGGAGTATCCCCTGGCGAGCGTGATAGCGGTTGCCGAGGGGAGGGGGGGAGGCTGGAGATCGGCTTCCCTGGTCGTTTCCCATGTCAGGGACATGTTCGCGGAGGGCGTGGCATACGGGATCGGGGAGTCGCTTCTCGAGGCCATGAAGGAAGCAGGGGCCGAGCTCCGCGCCCACAAGCTCAGGGGCTGCTCCGCCACGGCTGCGGCCTTCCTCGGGAACGAGTTCTGGATAGCGCACGCAGGCAATGGCAGGGCGTACATCACGGGCACCGACCGGGTTTCTCCGCTCACCGAGGACCATACCCTCGACAGGGAGATGGGACTCGAAGAGGGCGATCCGGGATACCGGCTGAGAAGGCTCGATCTCACGCGCCACATGGCTCAGCCCGAGGTGGACGTTCAGGCCATCCACGGAACTCTCGAGAAGGGCCAGGCGCTGGCTCTCTGCACCTTCAGCACATGGGACAGGCTCAAGGAGTCACGGATGAGAGGCTTTCTTCTCGCCCCCGATGCCGCCAGTGACGCTGCAGAGCAGCTCCTGAAGGAGTCCAGAGCCCGGTACCGCATAGGCGGAGGTGCCGTTGCTGTCGCTAGAGTCGGCAGATTCGGCAGGCCCTGGAAGGGTCTCGGCAGGAGGACCAGACGCATCATCTATGCGGGGGCGGCTCTGGCCGTCATCCTGGGAGGCACCTGCCTCATCTCGAATCTGGATGGCGTTGGCAACAACGTAGCCGAGACGCACGCGGACACCGACTCGCTGCCGGATCCATCCGCGGTCTTTCCCCTCATCTCTCCCCGCCTCGGCGCCGATACCACCGCGGTCGACAGCACGGCCACCGGCCCCGGCACGGCTGCGTCAGCCCTTCCTCTGAGCACTGTCCTGCTGTCCGAGTCCGCACCTGTGCTGCCGGAGAGCCTCGCGGTCTTCGATCTGGTTCAGGCCAGTCCCATAGATACCCTGTACGAGAACGGAGAGGCCGGCATCTACTGCCTCGTCGATGACAGCGCGCACTGCGATGCTGCCCTCGGGGCAGCCGCCGAGGCACTCGGTCTTCCGGGGCCATGCTACGTCCGGAGGATCATCGTGGTCCGTGATGCGGACGCTCAGGCCTTCGCCTCGTGGCTCCCTCTGCTCGACGATGGAGAGGCTGGCAGGACTGCCGTCATCGTCGAGACCTCCAGAAGCGTTGCCGGCGGCCGGAGCTGGATAAGGGGCTTCCCGGTCTACGCCAACGGCGATCTCGGGCTCTGTGCCTTCCCGAGTTACTACTCCGGCTCGAACATCGACGGGATTCCCGCCTCCCCCGACAGCTCGGGCGAGGGCTACAGGGCCGTTCTCGTCATTCGCTGACAGCTTCCCGGTCCGCTGCTGTCAGATCGCGCTCCCAGCGGTTGTGCGTGTGGACGAGGGGTCGTGTGGTTTCCTATGCTTTGTCCGCCGGCTGTGCTAGGTGGGGAGCCAGCGGTGCCCTCTGCCCGCAATCCGCTATAGCGGGGCCGAAGGCCCGGCGAGGCCAGGCGTAGCGTGTAGCGCGTCCGGAAAGCGGCGTTGAGGGGCAGGACCCACGCGACGGCGAGCCGTGAACCCCGTCAGGACCGGGAGGTAGCAGCGGTAAGCGGTGCCAGCCGGGTGATGTGGGCACCCTGTCCTGAGCTGGCTACCTGCGTGCCTTGCGTGAAGCGGGTCGGACCGGG
>JAFGKQ010000201.1 GCA_016928495.1 Candidatus Fermentibacterales bacterium | reverse complement strand
TCGAAGAGCTTCCTGGCCTGGGCTATTGCCCTCTCCACATCGCCCTCCTTGAGGGCGGTGCGGGCCAGATCGCTCAGGTTGCCGGCCTTGATGCTGCGCTTGACGAGCCTTATCCGCTTGCGGACGTTCTGATTCTCCGGGTCCTGCCTCTGGGCGCGCTCCAGCTCCTGAAGGGCCCGGACCTCGTCACCTTCGTCCAGAGCTGCCTGAGATCGCTGAAGGCACTGCCTTATGAAATCCTCGGAGGAAACGGCGGCGGGACCTTCGTGCGGGGGGGCGACTCGTCTGGATCTGGAACGGCTGAAGGCCGTCATCGCGGCGATCTCCCGCTCGAGGTTCTCCAGCTCCTGTCTGACTTCCCTGTGGTCCGGGTCGAGATCCAGGGCCTCCCTGAGAAGGTCGAGGGCCTCCTCGCGATCTCCGGACTGTACCTTCTTCCTGGCCGTGTTCAGAAGATCCCCTGCACGGTCCCTCGGTGAGCTCATCGATACCCCCCAGTGCACGCAGTCGGACCGGCGCACGAACGCACAGGCCCCCGGCAGGCTGCCTGCTTCAGCAGTCCCTGATCACTCTGCGGCCTTGTCCGGGCCTTGTCCAGTCCCGGTGACCTCGCTCATCGCTCGAATATTGGTTCCACGTTCTCGGCAGGCAAGCAGCAGAGGGCTGTGCAGTCCGACACACCGCGCGTCACACCGGAGGGCTCGGCTTGGCCTCGAACCTGCGTCTTGCATCACGCTCCAGCTCGGGAAGCATGGATGGATTGCCCCTGACCAGGTCGCGGGCCTCGGTTACCAGCCTCTGATCGGAGGCGAGATCGGCGACCCTGAAAGAAGGCAGGCCGTGCTGCCTGGTGCCGAACAGCTCGCCGGGGCCGCGCAGCTCGAGGTCCCGCTCGGCGATCTCGAAGCCGTTGCTGGTGGAGGCCAGTATGCGCACCCTCTCCAGCCCATGCTCCCCGGCGCCCTCTCCGGGAAGCAGCACGAACAGGCTCCTTCTTCCA
Organism: Candidatus Fermentibacterales bacterium; assembly: GCA_016928495.1. Classification (GTDB taxonomy): domain Bacteria; phylum Fermentibacterota; class Fermentibacteria; order Fermentibacterales; family JAFGKQ01; genus JAFGKQ01. Next base: position 4,732 of record JAFGKQ010000201.1, on the reverse strand, counting down.
CCACGCCCTATCCGCCCCCTGAGCTGATGAAGCTGGCTCAGGCCGAACCGCTCCGCGCTGGCAACCAGCATCACGGTCGCCTCCGGGACATCGATTCCGACCTCCACCACCACGGTCGAGACCAGGACCCCGAGCCTTCCCTCCCTGAAGTCGCGCGATACGCGCTCCTTCTCCCTGGATGGCATGGCCCCGTGCAGCAGCCCCACCCCGAAGCGCCCGAGAGGACCCGCCCTCAGGGTCTCCCAGGCGCTCGTGGCGTCCCTCAGGGCATCCTCCTGCCCCTCCTCGGGCATCTCGCGCAGCGGGTAGATGACATAGGCCCGCTCCCCCGCTTCCAGCCTTTCCAGGAGCAGACCGAGAATGGGTCTGCGATCCGCCGAGGGAGGAACGACCACGGTATCGGTGGTCCCTCGCCCGGGAGGCATCCGGTCGATGACCGAGATGTCGAGATCGCCGTAGAGCGTCATCGCGAGCGTCCTGGGGATAGGGGTGGCCGACATCACGAGCATGTCCGGCCTGGGGCTCATGCCGGACACCATGTTCTCTCTCTGTCTCACGCCGAACTTGTGCTGCTCATCGACCACCGCCAGGCCGAGGCGGGAGGGCGAGAGATCGGGCTCCAGAAGGGCGTGCGTGCCTACGGCAACCAGCGGCTCTCCGGCCTGCATGGCCGCGGCCAGCTCTCTCCTGCTGGCCCTGTCGGTACCCGATGTCAGGCCCGCGCAACGGACGCCAAGAGGCTCGAGAAGGGCCGACAGGGTTCTCATGTGCTGCTCCGCGAGCACCTCGGTCGGAGCCAGGACCACGGATTGCCGTTCCGAGCGGGCGGTGGAGACCCAGCAGGCGGCGGCGGCGACCACCGTCTTCCCGCAGCCGACATCTCCCTGCAGGAGTCTCCTCATCGGCCGGGGTGACTCCATGTCGGCGAGGATCTCGTCGAGGGCCCGGCTCTGGGCATCGGTCAGGGAATAGGGCAGGGACGAGAGAAAGACCGGAAGGTGTCTCCTCGCGTCACGGTGAGCAACACCTGGTTCGCTCACCACTCTGGCCCTGGACGCCGCGAGAAGAGCCTGGTAGAGCACCAGCTCCTCCAGCGCCAGCACATCCCTGGCATCGCGAGCCCGGGCAAGTGAGGAGGGGACGTGAACGGCTCTCAGAACCTCCTCCCTGCTGCCGAAGCCGCGCCTCGCCATGGGACCTTCAACGGGGATGACCTCCCGGATGCTCCCCGTGCAGAGCTCGAGCGCGGAGACCATGATCCTCCGGAGCATGCCCTGGGATATCCCCGCCGTCAGGGGATAGACCGGGAGGATGCCTCCCGAATGGTAGACGCCGTAGGAATCGTCGTCCAGGAAGCCCAGCATGGGATGCGTGAGGGTAACGGCGCCGAAGCGCTCTACCCTGCCGCTCGCGACGACCCTGACGCCCGGGGCGAGCTTGCTGCCGAGGTAGCCGGCATTGAAGAAGGTGAGGATGACAGTGCCCTTGCCATCGTCCAGAACCGCCCGGAGGACCCTCTTCCCCCGTCGGCCTCTCGAGGGCCTCTCGACATGGCGGATCTCGCCGATGACCGTGGCCATGGAGCCCGGCGCGAGCGAGGTGGTCGGGGTGACAGTGCTCCAGTCCAGGTAGTCGCGGGGCACATGCAGGAGCAGGTCTTCCAGGGTGACTATGCCCAGCCTGGAGAGAGCCTCGGCCCTGGCGGGTCCCACACCCTTAAGGTACCTCACGTGATAGCTCTCTAACTCAATCGTCATCGATATCTGCGTACTATCCCGGCACGACGCCGTAGTGGGGTTGACGACACGAATCATTGTACATATTAGCGGGCCTGACAAAAACACAAGACGCTGGAGGTGCCGAGCAGAATGGAGCAGGCGACCAGGGAGCAGCTCATCGACGAAGTTGCCCGGGACCCTTCCAATCCTGACAAGAAGCTCGCTCTGGCGAGGAAGTACATCGAGGAGCACGCCCCTGCGAGAGCGCTCCCGCTCATCGAGGAGACGCTCTCTCTCGACGAGGACAATCCCCACGCGTTTCTCGCCCTCGGCCTCTGCTGGGGGCTTGCGATCATGAAGGAGATGCCCATCCGCGAGATCTGGGGCCGCGAGATGGACGAGGAGATAATGGTCGAGCGCGCCATAGACGCCTTCGAGAGGGCTCTGGAGATCGATCCGGAGCTGGTTCTCGCCTACAACTCCCTGGCCAGGATATACACGGTCAGGGGGCAGGACGAGGAGGCGGAGGAGATGCTGAACCAGTCACTGAACGTCGATCAGGGCCAGATAGACGTGCTCGAGGCTCTCCAGGAGCTCACCGGCAAGCACATGTGGGAGATCCAGGGCAGGGAGACGGACATGGGCGACGAGGACGAGGAGGAACAGCCCTTCTAGGCCGCTGGCCCCACTCCCGTGACCCCGCCGCCTCGGGGAACGGGTCCCGCACGACCGGCTTTCATCGTCATCCGACTGGATCGGGATGCGCCGCGGCCGCCGGCAGCCCGCGAAGCTGAGCAGCCCGCACCAGCTCCGTGAGAGCCTCGGCAAGCGGAGCCTCGCGTCCTTCGGAGCCGGGGGGGCGGTAGCCCGTCAGTTGATCTATCTCCGTCGTCCTTCCCGCCCGCAGATCCTGAAGCATGGAGCACAGGTTCGACGAGGCGGACAGGAGGCTGTCGAGCATCCCCCGAGCGATGTACGAGGATTCGGACCTCGGGCCTGGCGGGACCACTTCCTCCAGCTCGCGAAGAACATCCCGGACGATGGGCCCGAGAGGGGATCCCGAGAGCTTGTCGTTCCTGCAGCCGGCCAGTGCTGCGAGCGGGTTGATCGTGCTGTTGACCAGCCATTTGGCCCAGAGAACCGGCTCGATGTCAAGCACCCGGACGACGGCCCCCGGTGGGAGCGCCGGCTCGAGGACCGCGAATCCGGGGCTCTGCCGGTCCAGGTAGAAGAGCCCTTCGCAGGCAGTGACGGTTCCCTCAGACAGCAGGAAGCCGGCAGTAGTCACGCAACGATCGACGGTCCCGCTCCATCCCGGGCCCCATAGCTCCTCGAGGCCCATGCCGTTCGTCAGGACGAGCGCCCGGTCGCACCACCGGGAAACGTCCCGGGACACGCGAGGCAGGTCCGTTGCCTTGACGCAGACCAGGCCGATCTCTGCACGCTTCTCGAGCCTGTCAGGGCCGGACATCAGGGCAACCCTGGCGCTCCCCTCTATCCAGCCGCTGGCGCGGATCTCCAGCTCCCCCGGCTCGCCGCGTTCCGGCGGGCCGATCAGGATGGGCTCGAAGCTCCTCGACAGCGCAACGGCCAGCCCTCTGCCCAGAGAGCCGTCGCCCCAGATGGGAACGACCTGTCCTGGGGAAGCCAGATCAGTCCTGCTCCCCGTCCTCCGCTTCCTTCCTGGCGGACTCCTTGATCTCGTCCAGACGGGCCTTCCCTTCCTTTATCATCTTCTCGGCAGTGGCCTTGCCCTCCCTGAGCACCCGGTCGGCCTTGTCACGGCCCTCTCTGACCAGCTCGTCCACTCTGGACCTTCCGCTCGAGACCAGCTCATCCGCCTTGTTCCTGATGCTCTCGGCGCCCTGCTGTATCTCACGACGAAGCTCCGGACCGCTCCTGGGCGACATCAGCGCGACGGTAACCCCACCGATGAACAACCCGGCAAGGAAGGCCCAGAACTCGCTCCCTCCGCCCTTCTCCGACATTCTCTTTCCTCCTTCTTCGACAGCAGCGGGCCAGCCGTGGGCCCGCTATGCTCCACAGCACTTCTTGTACTTCTTGCCGCTCCCGCAGGGACAGGGGTCGTTCCGGCCGACCCTTGGTCCGTCCCTCTTCATCGGCTGCGGCTTCGAGGGAGCCCTCCCCTCGCCGGCGACGGGCTGCGGCTGGTCCGGTCGCCCGGGTCCCGCAAGTGCGGGCTGGTACGCCCTTACAGGCTGCGCGGCTCGCTTGAGAGCAGACGGCTGAGGCCACAGGGAGAGCACCTGCCGGACGGAAAGCCTGTCGAGCTCGTCCAGGAGAGACTCGAACATCGAGAAGGCCTCCTTCTTGTACTCGACCAGCGGATCCCTCTGCCCGTAGGATCTGAGCCCGATGCCAGCGCGCAGGTGGTCCATCTCGTAGAGGTGATCCCTCCACTTCACGTCTATCGCCCTGAGAACCGCCCACTTCTCCAGCTCCCTCAGGAGGTCCTGTCCGATCCTGCGCTCTTTCTCGGCATAGAAGGCAAGCACGCGCTCCGCTATCATCCCCCTCAGGATCGTAGCCTCGTCAGTGCTGTCCCTCAGACCATCCAGGGGGATCATCGCCCCGCACAGCTCCGCAATCTGGACCCTCGCCCTGGAGAGGTTCCAGTCCTCCTCCTCCGAGTCATCGGGGATGGACTCCCTGATCTGATAGTCTGCCACCGCCTCGATGGTCTCCAGGATGTCCTGGTGCAATCCCTCGCCGGTCAGTGCCTCCAGCCTGCGTGAGTAGATCACCTCCCGCTGCTTGTTGACGACGTCGTCGTACTCCAGCAGGCGCTTCCTGATGTCGTAGTTGTACTGCTCCACCCTCTGCTGAGCCCTGGAGATCGCCTTCGTCAGCATGGGGTGCTCGATGGTCTCTCCCTCCCGCCCGCTCTTCTTGAGGAAGTCTATCAGGCGCTCGGAGGCGAAGAGCCTGAAGAGATCGTCTTCCAGAGAGAGATAGAAGCGGCTGATCCCCGGATCGCCCTGCCTGCCGCTCCT